>NZ_JBMOVV010000019.1:0-25019 GCF_049472135.1 Arcobacter pernae | reverse complement strand
TCTCATAAAATCATCATCAAGACGAACAATATCATCTTCGCCTGTATATTCACCAACTTGTGCTTCTATTAATACTACTGGAATCTTACCTTCATTTTCTAATCTATGAACTTCACCCATCTTTATATATGTACTCTCATTTGGTCTTACATATTTTGTAGTATTGCCTACTGTTACTGTTGCTGTTCCACTTACTACTATCCAATGCTCATTTCTATGAAAATGTTTTTGTAAACTAAGTCTTTTACCTGGTTTTACTTCTATTCTTTTTATTTTATATCCTGCCGTTTCTTCTAAGACAGTATATGTCCCCCATGGTCTATGTCCAGTTAAATGTATATTATGTAGTTCTGTATCTTTTTTTATTTCTTGAACTACTTTTTTTACTTTTTGAGAACTTCCTTTTTTTGAAATTAAAAGTGCATCTCCTGTATCTACAATAATAGTATCTTCTATATCTACTGTTGCTATTTTTCTTTCACTTCCATAGATTAAATTGTTTTTAGAATCTATTGATATATGATTAGGATTTTCAGTATTTCCATTTTCATCTTTTGGAAGTTCTTCATAAAGTGCATCAAAGCTACCTACATCTGACCAGTTTATATTTGAAGGTATTACTTTAACTATACTTGATTTTTCCATTACAGCGTAATCTATACTATCTTCTGGGATATTTATCATATTTTCATGTTTTATTCTTATAATTGAATCTTTTGAAGAGTTTTTTAATGCTTTAATAGAAGTTTCGTAAATTTCAGGTGAATATTTTTTTAGTTCCTCTAAAAATACTCCTGCTTTAAAGCAGAACATTCCAGAGTTCCAGTAATAGTTCCCTGCTTCTAAATATGAAGTAGCTGTTTGTAAATCAGGCTTTTCATGGAAAGCTTTTACATCATAAGTATTTTCACTTTCTATATATCCAAATCCTGTTTCTGCAAAAGTAGGAGTAATACCAAAAGTTACAAGGTTTCCTTTTATTGCTAACTCTTTTGCTTTTTCTAGAACATTCATATATTCATTTTCATCTTTTATTAGATGATCCGATGGAGTTACTAAAACTATTTCATCATATTCTAATTCCATGCAAGCTAAAGCGATTGCAGGAGCAGTATTTCTTCCTACTGGTTCTAATAAGTATTTATTATTAGTTTTATTTAATTCTTCTAATTGATCTAAAGCTAAAAAGTATTGTTCAGCATTTGAAACAATAAATTGACTATTACATAATTTACTATTTCTATCAACAGTTAATTGGAATAGTGATTTTTCATCCTTGTGCTCTGCACTCTCTTCGAGAAATAGTTTTACGAACTGTTTTGGCATTAAAGTTCTACTTATTGGCCATAATCTTGTTCCACTGCCTCCGCACAAAATTATATTTGTCATTTTTTACCTTTGATTAATAAATTATAATTGATTATATATATCAATAACTTTTTTCATTCTATGAACATAAGTATGTTCTGCTAAAACTCTTTTATATCCATTTTCTCTAATTGATTCAAATTCTTGAGGATATTTTTTTAGTCTGTCTAATATTTCTTTTAATTCATCTGTAGTTCTATAAACACAGATTTCTTTTTCAATATCAAATAAGTCTTCAATATTATCTCTATAATCATTAATAAGAAGTGTTTTTGTAGATAATACTTCAAATGCACGCATATTTAGACCACTTTTATAGCTTGCTACTTCTTTTTGATGATAATTTAACGCAGAAATATAAGAATTATAATCTTTTAATAATTGATCTCTTTGTACTAAACCTTTTTTAATTATAAAATTATTATCCTTTGCATTTAAATTTTCCCAGTTTAAACCTGTTAATACTAATTCATAATTATTTAATGTTGAAAAGAATTCATTTCTATCTTGATTCATATTTCCACAGAAGTATATTTTTTTGTCTCTTTTTAGATTTAGGTTTTTAAATATTTTTTCATTTGTCGCTGCTGGCAAATGAAATATATTTTTGAATTTAAAAGTATTCCTTTTAATAGGATCTTCTGACATATCAAGCATTACATCAATATAGCTTTTCATATAGGAGTTTTTATTTTGCTCTAATCCTCCATCCCCTTCCCATGCAAATACTTTTGGTTTAGACTGTAAGGATTTAAACATTTCATAGAAAATACTTGGTATAAAACATGCAGAAGTTGTTATGATTAAATCAGGTTTAATATCTTCTAATGATTTATTCATAGTATTAACATACATATTATCTGATATTGTAGAAGCTTTATTTTTACCTATTAATCCTTTTAAAACACCTCTAGTAAGTTGTATATAATTAGGTCGTTTATTTATTTGAAAATGGAAAACCTCATGTCCTAATCTTTTGAATGCATCAACAACATTATTATCCCACTGTAGATGATTTTCTTTTCCTATTATTACAATTTTCATTTTAATTAAACCTATTTATTACTTCAATAACTTTTTTAGTATCTTCAATTGTTTGAATTCCACTTATTGGTAAACTTAAAACTTCTTCATGAATTTTTTCTGTTATAGGAAATGAATAGTTTCTATATTCTTTATATGCTTCTTGTTTATGTGGTGCTATTGGGTAGTGAATCAAGGTTTGAATACCATTTTCTTTTAAATAAGATTGAAGTTCCTCTCTTTTATTAGTTCTAATTACAAACAAATGCCATACATGATTTTTCTTATTATCTACATTTGGCAAAGATATGTTTTTATTATTTATATTTTGTATATAATAGTTTGCTATATTTTGTCTATTTTTGATTTCCTTATCTAAGTATTTTAGTTTAACTCTTAGCATTGCAGCTTGTATTTCATCAAGTCTACTATTTGTACCCTTATGAAGATGCTCATATTTTTTATGACTACCATAGTTTCCTAAGGCTCTTATAGTTTGAGCTAAATCTGAATCATTTGTAGTTACTGCTCCACCATCTCCTAAGGCTCCTAGGTTCTTACCCGGATAAAAGCTAAAACCACTAGCATCACCTAAATTACCAGCTTTTTTATTTTTATAATAGGCTCCATGGGCTTGAGCAGAATCTTCAATTACTTTAAGGTTATATTTTTTAGCAATATTATTTATCTCATCCATATCACAAGTTTGTCCATATAAGTGTACAGCCATTATAGCTTTTGTTTTTGATGTGATTTTTTCTTCTATTTTTTTAGGGTCTAATAAAAAAGTATTTTCATCTGGTTCTACTAAAATTGGAGTTAGATTATTATCACTTATAGCTAATATTGAAGCAATATATGTATTTGCTGGAACTATTATTTCATGATTGTCATTTATAATATCCATTTCTTTATATGCTTTCAAAATTAAAATCAAAGCATCTAATCCATTTGCTACTCCTATAGTATACTTAGTATCACAATATCTAGAAAATTCTTCTTCAAATCTATAACATTCATTACCTTGAATATACCATCCACTATCTATTACATTAGTACAAGCTTTTATTAAATCTTCTCTATATTGAGCATTAATATTTTTTAAATCTAAAAAAGAAGTCATTTTATAAGTACCTTTTGTATTTAATTTTAGTTTTGTTATATTCATTTTTTTCAAATCTAAAAAAATAGTCTGAATTATTTTCATTTACTATTTTTGCACCAAATCTTTTATGAAATGAAACAACTCTTGCATTATTTTTCCTAACATCAAAGTGTGATTGTTTAAAGTTTAATTTATTAAATGCAAACTCATAGACCTGCAAAGCAGATTCAATAGCTGTCGTTTTTGGAGCATTTTCTTTTATTAACCAGCTACCCCAACAGAAAGAATCATCTCTAAAGTCATATAGTCGAACAAGTCCAAGCTTTTCGTTCTTTTTTGACTCAATTACAAAATAGAATTCTTTTTTTTCTTTTTCTTTTAGTTTATAATTTGAAATCCATTTTCTTTGTGTTTCAACTGTGCCAGATATTTTAGAAAGAAATTTTGTTTTATTTTTATTTTGTCTCATTTCAAAAATAAAACTGCTGTCTATCTCTTCAACTGTACGAAGATTTATATTTTTACCTTTAATTATCATTTTTAACCTTATTTATAAATGATTGGTAATCTCTAATATAATCTTCTTCGTCATAATACTCATCTGCTAAAACTATTAAAACACAATCTTTAGAAAAGTCATACATCTCTCTCCATAGTAAGCCTTCTATTAAAAGACCTTGATTAGCATTATTTAATTCATAGTTTGTCTTTTCTTTTCCATCATCAATTAAGAATTTACAACTTCCTGATACGCAAATTGCTAACTGTTTTAAGTTTATATGTGCGTGGAAACCTCTTCTTACATTTTTTTTTGTATCAAAAATATAATAAACTCTTTTTATCTCAAATGGTATATTATAGTTTTTTTCTATTGCAATTAAAGAACCTCTATTATCACCATTTGATTTAAATTCTATTAACTTGTGCATTTATAGTCTTTCTGTTATAAATTTAATTTCCTCATCAGAAAGATAAGGATTCATAGGTAAGCTCATAATCTCTTCAGCAATAGTTTCTGATATTGGGAAATCACCTTTTTTATAACCTAAATATTTAAAACACTCTTGTAAATGTAATGGCATGGGATAATGTACAGCTGTTGGTATTCCATTCTCTTTTAATCTAACTTGCAATTCATCCCTATTTTTAACTCTTATAGAATATTGTGCCCATGCAGATGTAGCATTATGATCTACAAACGGTAAAACAAGATTAGATTTATTATCTAAAGCTTTTGTGTACTTAGAAGCAACTTCTTGTCTTAAAGCCAAGTCTTGATTATAGTATTTTAATTTTACATTTAAAACAGCCGCTTGAATAGTATCAAGTCTTCCACCTATTCCTATATATTTATGATGATACCTTTTTGATTGCCCATGAACCCTTAAAGACTTCATTTTTAAGGCATATTCTTCATTATTAGTAAACACTGCACCACCATCTCCAAAGCATCCTAGTGGTTTTGCAGGGAAAAATGATGTTGTTGAAAAGTCACCTAAATTAGAATCAGTTTTTTTATTAAAAGTTGATCCAAAACTTTGTGCTCCATCAATAATTACTTTTAAATTATGTTTATCAGCAATATCTTGGATTGTTTCCATATTCGCAGGTTGTCCATAAAGAGATACAGGTATTATTGCTTTTGTTTTACTTGTAATTTTTTCTTCTATTTTATTTGGATCAATATTATATGTTTTTTCATCAATATCTACAAATATAGGAATTGCTCCAAGAAATGCAATAGTTTCTGATGTTGCTATAAATGTAAATGGAGTAGTGATTATTTCATCACCTGGCTTTATATCCATTGCCATCATTGCAAGAAGTAGTGCATCTGTTCCTGAAGAACATGAAATAGCATACTTCGTTTTTGTAAACTCTTGAAGAGATTCTTCTAGTTGAGTTATTTCTTCTCCCATAATATAGTTTGATTTATCTAAAACAGCATGAATTGCTTCATCTATTTCTGTTTTATATAATTGATATTGATCTTGTAGTTTTGCGAAATCTATCTTCATCTTCTAATTATTCCTCAATTAGTGTTACTATTTCATTCTCTAATTTGTATTTAGAATTATCAAATGAGTCTATAGCTATATTATTTTCATTAAATTCTAGTCTATTTCCTGCAACTGATACCCAGCCAATTTGTTTGGCAGGTACTCCTACCATCAGTGCAAAATCTTTAACATCTTTATTTACAACACTTCCTGCTCCAACCAATGCATATTTTCCAATAGTATTACCACATACTACTGTTGCATTTGCACCAATAGAACAACCTTTTTTTAAAAGTGTTATTTTAAACTCTTCACGTCTAACTATAAAAGATCTTGGATTTATTACATTTGTAAATACCATAGAAGGACCTAAGAATACATCATCTTCTACTTCTACACCTTCATATATAGAAATATTATTCTGTACTTTTACACCATTCCCAATATTTACTTTTGGTCCTACTACACAGTTTTGTCCAAAGCTACAGTTTTCACCTATATTAGTTCCTGATAGAACATGTGAAAAGTGCCAAATCTTTGTATTATCACCAATATTTACATTATCATCTATATATGATGATTCATGAGCAAAGTATTTAGCCATTAGATAATCTTTTTACAAAATGGATGATAATCATCTTTTAAACCAATAGGAGTCATTTTTCTAATTTGAGAAACGATATCTATTGAACCATAAGCTTCATCTAATCCAAATCCATTACCAGATAATATCTCTTCATAAGATCTTGTATGTAGGTCTTTAAATCCACCTGAGAATTCTATTTCTTCACCTTCAACCGTGATTGATCTATATGTTGTTTGACCTGCTGCTTTTATATCTTCTGGAATATAATCATAATTAACTGATAAAAACCATCTAACATTTGCATTTTTAAGTCTTAATAAACCTGCATTTGCATCTGGTTGTTTTAAGTGAACAATATTCTCTTTTACTTCACCAAAAATCCAAGAAAGCATATCGTAAAAATGAACTCCAATATTTGATGCAATTCCACCAGATTTACTCTCATCACCTTTCCATGAAACAAAATACCACTTACCTCTACTTGTAAGGTATGTTAAATCAATATCATACATTTTATTTGGATTTTCTTCTAGTTCTTTTTGAACTTTTTCTTTTAAAGCAATAATAGAAGGATGTAATCTTAATTGTAAAATATTATTTACTTTTTTCCCTGTTTCTTGCTCAATAATTTTTAATTGGTCAATATTATGTGGATTTAACACTAATGGTTTTTCACAAATTGCATGACAACCACTTTTTAAAGCAAATCTAATATGTGCATCATGTAAATAATTTGGCGTTGTAATACCAATATATTCTATTTTTTTATCATTTTCTCTATGGTATTTATCTATAAATCTATCAAATCTTTCAAATTCAGTAAAAAAAGATGCTTGAGGAAAATGAGAATCCATAATTCCTATTCCATCATATGGATCAAGTGCTGCTACTAGCTCATTACCTGTTTCAGTAATTGCTTGCATATGCCTAGGGGCTATATATCCACTAGCTCCTATCAGTGCAAATCTTGTTTTCTTCATTTTTATTCCTTTCTTTATGTATTGTATTATTCATTAAAATTAAAAATTATCATCAATAATTTGACAAATTATATGCCCTAATAGAATATGCATTTCTTGTATTCTAGGCGTATTATCAGATGGTATTATTAGATTAATATCGCATACTTCATTCATGTCCCCTCCATTCTTACCTGTAAATCCTAAAGTTTGACATCCTAATTTTTTTGCTAATTTTAAGGCATTAATAACATTTTTACTATTACCACTTGTACTAATACCTATTATTAAATCACCTTTGTTTGCTAAGGACTCTACTTGTCTATCAAAAACTCTGTCATAACCATAATCATTTCCAATAGCAGTTAATGCACTAGTATCAGTTGTTAGGGCAATTCCGGGAAGTCCTTTTCTTTCAGTTTTATATCTTCCTGTTAGTTCAGCTGCAATATGTTGAGCATCAGCTGCACTTCCACCATTTCCACATAATAAGATTTTATTCCCATTTTTTAATGTATCAACAGCTAATTGTGAAGCATTTACTAATTGCTCTTCCATATTATTTATTACATTTTGAATTGTTTCTAAATGGGATTGGAATTCATTAATTACTGTTTGTTTCATTCTCTTGAATCCTCTTAATAGTTTTAGTTGTGCTTCTTCCTTCTATAAAATCAACAAGTTTCAGCACATCTGCAATATCTTGCCCAACTACTTCTTTTCCTTTATAATCACCACCTTTAACTAAAACATTTGGTTTTATTTTTGAAATTAGTTCATATGGTGTATCTTCATCAAAAATTACAACATAATCTACGCATTCTAGTGCAGAAAGAATATATGCTCTGTCATCTTGAGAATTAATAGGTCTACTTTCGCCTTTTAGTCTTCTAACACTATCATCAGAGTTAAGACCTAAAATTAATACATCTCCAAAAGACTTAGCTGTATTTAAATAGCTTACATGACCTTTATGTAAAATATCAAAGCAACCATTTGTAAATACAATTTTTTTATTTTGTTCTTTTAATCTTGCAGCTATTTTCTTAATTTCTTTTCTAGATTTTATGTGAAAATCAATAGAGCTTTTATGTAAGCTAGTTTGATACTCTTCTATCTCATCTAATGTTGCAGTTGCACTACCAATTTTCCCTACTACAACACCTGCCGCAAGGTTTGCAAATTCAACTGCAGTAAAAATATCATGACCTAAACTAATCGCAAATCCAAGTGATGCAAGTACTGTGTCTCCTGCCCCTGTAACATCATAAACTTCTCTTGCTACTGTAGGTTTTATTATAACTTCATCTTCTTTTAAAATAGCGATACCACTTTCACTTAATGTAATAAGTGAGATATCAAGGTTTGAGTTCTGCTTTTGTTTAATTAAAATCTCTTTTAATTTATCATCATTCTCAATCTTGATGTTATTTGCTATTTCAGCTTCTTTTTTATTTGGTGTTAAAAGATATGCACCTGAATATTTACTAAAGTCTTCACCTTTAGGATCTACAAGAACT
This sequence comes from Arcobacter pernae, assembly GCF_049472135.1. Taxonomy (NCBI): domain Bacteria; kingdom Pseudomonadati; phylum Campylobacterota; class Epsilonproteobacteria; order Campylobacterales; family Arcobacteraceae; genus Arcobacter; species Arcobacter pernae. Next base: position 16,458 of record NZ_JBMOVV010000019.1, on the reverse strand, counting down.
TTTACATTATTTTTATTTGCATAAGGGATTATTTTTTGAATTAATTCATCTGTTAAAACACCTTTTGCATAATCAGATAAAAGGATAATATCATAAGCATTTATTTTCTCTTGAAATTTTGAGTATAATTTTTTTACACTATCAAAGTTAATATCATTTTTACTCTCTTTATCATATCTTACAACTTGAGAATTAGAAGCCATTAACCTTGTTTTTCTTGAAGTTTTTCTTCCTTTTTGTTCAACTAAAAAAGATTTAACTTCAATTTGATCAAGCATTGATTTTACTTCTAATCCTGATTCATCATTTCCAATTACAGACATTACAGAAACTTTAGCACCTAGTGATACAAGATTATTAATTACATTTCCAGCTCCACCTAGTACTTTTGTCTCTTTTTTTATCTCTACAACTTGAACTGGAGCTTCAGGTGATATCCTTTCACAAGATCCCCATAGATATTCATCAATCATTAAATCACCAATTACTAAAATATGTGGTTTTTTTTCATACTTGATCATTTATTGCCTCTATTTCAAATAATCTTTTAATCTCTGGAATATAAGCTTTAATACCATCTTCCATTTCAAATCTTGGCTCATAATTTAAATTCTCTTTAGAAGAATCAATATTTGCTTCAGTAAAGAATTGGTAAGAACCAATAAATGGATTAGGTATATATTCTTTACCATTATTAATAGCAAGCTCTTTTTGTAAAATGTTAACAATGTCTTCAAAAGATCTAGCTTTTCCTGTTCCTACATTGTAAACACCAGACTTTTTAGGAGAGCACGCTTTAATATTTGCTTGAATAACATCTTCAATATAAATAAAATCTCTTAAGATTTTATCACTTCCTTCAAATAATTTTGGTGTCTCGCCTTTTAAAATTTGATGTCCAAATTGCACAACCATAGATGCAGTTTTATTTTTGTAAAATTCCCTTTGCCCATAAACGTTAAAATATTTAAGTCCAACAATAGAAATATTTAAATTCTTCTTTATATATGCATAACTTACATTATCCATCATAACTTTTGAAAACCCATAGGCATTGTTTGGTTGTTCATATCCAATTTCAAATCTATCACTATCTCCATAAGTTGCTGCAGAACTTGCATAAACCATATTTGCATTATGTTTAATAGCAATTTTTAGTAAATTTTCATAAGCATTTACATTTGTTTTCATCATTACATCTTGTTCTAAGACTGTAGTGTCAGAAATAGCTGCTTGATGGAAAATATAATCAAAACTGTAGTTGTTTTCCAATGAACTTAAAGCTTCATTGTCATTAATGTCACCACTAATAACAATACCTTTAAATCCAAGTAGATTTTTAAAGTGCCCAAAGCTTTTAAGGTTTCCATTAGAAAATGTATCTCCTGATCTAAAGCAATCAAATGCAATTACTTTTGCTTCAGGATAGTTTTCTTGAAAATAAAAGCATAAGTTTGAACCAATAAAACCTGCAGCTCCTGTAATTAAAATGGTTTTATTATTAAAATCAATATCTGTATATTTCATTTTATTCCTTGATTATATTTATAGTTTCTTCAATTGTTGTTATAATATTTTTAGTTTTTAAATCTTTATTCTTATCTGTATATTCACTACTTATTAAAATTCTATTATTTATTCCAGCATTGTATGCTGCTTCCATATCCGAAATTTTATCTCCAATCATCCATGAACTTTTTAAATCAATTTTATATTTTTTGCATGCTTGCTTAATCATGCCAGGTTTGGGTTTCCTACATTCACATTTATCTTCGGGTTTGTGTGGACAATAAAATAAATCAAGTATATTTATATGGTTTTTCTTTAATTCATTTATCATCCAATCAGATAACTTTTTAAAATCTTTTTCTGTGAAGTATTCTCTTCCTATCCCTGATTGATTGGTAATTATTATTAGTTGATATCCTAGAGACTGAAGGTATTTACATGTCATAAATAAATTGTGAGTGAACTCAAAATCTTCAATTTTGTGTAGATAGTGTTTATCAATATTTATTACACCATCTCTATCTAAAAATATAGTTTTTCTTTTATTCAAATATAAATTCCTATTCATTACCTGATATTCAATGATAATAATTATACCATAATCAAGTTTTAGTTGGATTAAGAGATAAGTAAGTAAAAATTAATTAATCTTTGAAAAAAGAGAAAAAATGAAATCAAAAATACACTCAATACTTATCTATCCATTATTATCCTTATTTGCTTATTTATTAAAAGGCAAAAAGGATAATTATGATGAATATACTAATGACAATTTAAATAAAATTAACAACTTAGAAGTTTTAAATATAAATCCTATGTTTAAAAAGAATGTGTTTTTTAATGATATTAAATACTTTTTTGATAAAAATTCACCTCTATATGATAAAACACTGCTAAATGTATATATTGATTTAGATAAAAAACCAGAATTTAAATGTTTTGGATTATATGATTTTTCGAAACTAATAAATATTTATTATTCAGCTTCTATGTTAAGTTCAAGAATAACTAATGATAATTTATATTTAAAAGTTGATTTTGATAAAAGTAAAAATCATGAAGATAATTTAAATAACTTTTTGAGATACTTGATATTGTCTTATTCTTCAAGGAAAATTGATTTTATTTTTATAAATAAAAAGGGTCTTTCAAAAATCTTTTTAGAAATAATAAACTGTTTTGAAGAAAAAGTTAATTCTTCATCATTTATTAATTTTTCAAAATCAGGTGATTTATATGTTTTAACTTGTGAAAAAAAGAAAAAGAAATTTGATATTATATGGTCTTGTTCAAAAAGAGAAATTGAATTAACTGACTTTAATGAAGTTTTTGATAAATTTGGTAAAAAAATTGAGGGTGAGATTAAAATTACAAATAGCCCAATTTATGCTTATCATTAAAAAGAGAACTATATGGAAAAAATTACTATATCTTATAAAACAAAAAACAATTTAATTAATGCTTTACTAAGTCGAGACAATATATCTGAGATTGATAATAAAGGTGTACTTAAAAAGCTATCTTTTATTAAAAAAGAGTACGCAGACATATATTTTCATAGTGGAAGTTTAGATGAAAAGGGCAAAGATAATATCAAAAATGCAAAGAAGGTAATAGTTAATTCTCAAACTTTAAAAAAAGAAATTATAAAAAGTTTAGATGAACTAGATTCTTCAAAAATTGAAGTTTTATATCCTAGTATTGATATTGAATATGAAAAGCCAAAACTTGTAAAACAAAGAGTTTGTGAGTCTTTAGAAATTAATCCTAGAAAAAAGATTATTCTATTTACTGCTAAAAACTTTAAAACTTCTGGTGTTAAAGAGTTTATTGAAACTTTATTTAGCTTAAATGAACAGAATGTTTTAGGGATAATTGCAGGGGATAAAAAGCAAATTACAAACCTAAAGTTTCAGATATCAAAATTTGAATATAGTTCAAAACTTTTGCTTGTTGAAGATTATGAAAATTTGGATGAGCTGTTTTTAGCCTCAGATATTTTCTTTTTACCAACATATAACAACTATTTTGCATCAAATATTTTGAAAGCTATGTACTGTAAAAATGTTGTTTTCACTACAGCAAACAACCATGCAAGTGAACTAATAGATGTATTTTCTACTATGGAAAGTCCAGTTGATAGATCTGCTTCATTTAAAATCGATGCAATATTGATGGAAAAAAATGAAATGAAGAAAATAAAAAAAGATAATAGAAAACTAGCTAAGAAGTTTGAGTTAGAGATTAATTTGGAAAGACTTAATACTATTATCAGTAGTTTAACTTAATATTAAGATTATTAAGATAAAATACGCAAATATTTTTCACTATATAAGGAAGACAAATGTCAAGAAGATGTGCAATATCAGGAAAAGGACCTATGGTTGGTAACAACGTAAGTCACGCAAAAAACAGAGTTAAAAAAAGATTTTTACCAAACTTAAGAACTGTAAGAGTTACTTTAGAAGATGGTACAACTAAGAAAATCAGAATCTCAGCTAAAGAGTTAAGAACTCTTAAAAAACACTCATAAGAGAGCACTAGAAAAGTGCTTTCATGAGCATCTTTAGAAGAATTAAAAAAGCCCTTGGCTGGGAAATTAGATCAGTCAAACCAGAATACGACTTAAATCCATTAATATACTCACAATTAAAACCATTTAGATTACCATTTGTATTAGTTCAAGTTATCATGATGATAGGTACGCTTGGATATATTATTATTGATGACTTTTCAATTTTAGACGCAATATTTCAAACAGGTATTACTTTTACTACTGTTGGATTTGGAGAGATAGCTCCTATTTCACCCGCTGGTAGATTTTTTACTATTACACTTATTATTTTTGGTTTTGCAGTATTTACACTTTCTACTGCTGTATTAATTGATACTGTTGTTAAAGGAAGGTTATTTGACCTATATAAGGAAAGAAGTATGTTATATAAGATTGCAAGACTTAGAAGGCATTTTGTTATTTTTTACCATAATGAGTACACTTCACAGTTAGCAAAACAGTTTAGAGAGAACCATATTCCTTTTGTTGTTGTTGATCCCAGTGAGGACATAGAACAAATTGCTAAAGAGAATGGATATCCTTATTTTGTAAAAGAAGAACCATATAAAGAGGTGGCTTTTCTAAAATCACATTTAAGTTCTGCAAAAGGTGCTATTTCATTATCAAAAAATATTTCAGACAATATTACACTTATTGCTTCTGTAAGACTTTATGAAAAAGAGCTTGGGAGAAGTCCATTTTTAATTATTTCAAATGCAGAAACGCAAAATGAAAAAATAAGACTTAAAAAACTTGGGGCTGACAAAGTTGTAGCAACACCATCTCTAATGGCAAAAAGAGTATCTGCAATGGCTATTAGGCCAGATATGGAAAATGTACTTGATGAGTTTTTATATAAAAGAGATACTCCTATTGATATGGAAGAAGTTTATGTTAATGAAGATTCATGGGTTGTTAATAGAGAAATAAAAGATTTACATTTAAGAGATAGACTAAAAGTTTCAGTTATTGGAATTACTGAAAAAAAAGGTAAGTTTATTCAAATGCCAAGAGGAACTATTCTTATAAGTGCAAATTGTAAACTTTTATTAGTTGGCTCTCAAAAAGGTATTGCTAGAGCTAAAAGAATTATAAATCTAAAAGAAAAACCAGAAGATATATAAAATTTAACCCTCATTAGGGTGTTTTAAGGATAATACAATGTTTACTATTTTACCAATTAAAGGTTTTATCGACCAAATTGATGGATTTAACTGTGATGGTATTAGTGCAGGGCTAAAGCCAAATGGTAACAAAGACTTAGGTTTTATTTATACAAATGAACCTTGTGATGTTCAAGCAGTTTTTACTGAAAATAGATTTCAAGCTGCACCTTTAAAGCATTTTTTACAATATGAAAAGAACTTTAAAACAAATTTTGTACTTATTAATTCTAAAAATGCAAATGCATTGACAGGTGAAAAAGGTATTGAAGATATTAATACAATTTTTTCTTCATTAAAATTTGATTTAATTAATCCTATTATGAGTAGTACAGGAGTTATTGGAAATCCTTTACCAATTGAAAAAATTGTAAATGGAGCAAACTCTTTTGATTTAAATGCAAAAAGTGGAGAAAATCTATCTAAAGCAATTATGACAACTGATGCATACCCTAAAACATGTATGTATGAAGTAAAATTAGAAGATGGAAGTTCATTTAAAATTGGAGCAGTTGCAAAAGGTGCAGGAATGATAAATCCAAATCTTGCAACAATGCTTTGTTTTATTTGTACAGATGCAAATGTACCAGCTTTAGATATGAAAGAAGCTTTAGATATTAATTCTAGAACTACTTTTAATGCAATCTCTGTTGATGGTGATACTTCAACAAATGATACAGTAATGTTATTGGCTAATAAGAAATCAAATGCTTATAATAAAGAAGCATTTATTGAAGCTGTAAGATTAGTTATGCATGATATGGCAATGTTAATGGTTGCCGATGGTGAAGGTGCTAAAAAAGCTGTAGCTTTTGAAGTTATAAATGCATCATCACTTGAAGAAGCTGAAACTGCAGCAAAAGCATTGTCAAACTCTCTACTTGTTAAAACAGCATTATTTGGGGAAGATCCAAACTTTGGAAGAATTGCATCTACAATTGGTGCTTCAAAAGTAAAAAGTGATGAAAAGAAATTAGTTATTTCTTATAATGATGTAGTTGTTTATAATAAGGGTGAATTCTGTTTTACTCCAGAACAAGAAGAAAAAGCTGCCAATGTACTTAAAAATGACAAATATAAAGTAATTTGTGATTTAGGAATAGGGGAAGCAAGTTTTACTGCATATGGCTGTGATTTAGGTTATAAGTATGTAGAAATTAATGCAGACTATAGAACATAATCTCTTAATACAGAAGTGATAGAAAATCACTTCTGTCTAAATACTTAAAAAAACTCACAATGAATATAATAAAATTATTATTAATAAAACAATAAAATTTAAATTCTCTTAAGTTCATGGGGTGTATAATTATTTATAAACCAACATATAGGATGATAAAATGTTTCATGAATATAGAGATTTAATCACAGAATTAAAGCAAAAAAATGCACATTTCCACAAACTGTTTGATAAACATAATGATTTAGATGAAGAGATAATGGAAATGGAAAAAAATCATGCAGATCAATTTGATATTGAAGCAAAGAAAAAAGAGAAATTAAAACTTAAAGATGATGTTTATGAAATGATTCTTAAATATAAGAATGAAAAAGCATAAATAACTTTTATTAAATAAAAAAGAGACTGTTTCAGGTCTCTTTTTCTTCAAAAATAACTTACTCAACTTAGCCTAAGCACACTTTGGATATAATATCTAAATTTTATATTACAAAGGCCTTTTTTTATGGAAAACCTTTTTGAAAACCAAGATATTATCGATATAAATATTGAAGATTCAGTTAAAGCTTCATATTTAGATTATTCAATGAGTGTAATCATTGGTAGAGCACTACCAGATGCAAAAGATGGATTAAAACCAGTACATAGAAGAATTTTATATGCTATGCATGATTTAAATATTTCTTCAAAGTCTCCTTACAAAAAATCTGCAAGGATTGTTGGAGATGTAATTGGTAAGTATCACCCACATGGAGATAGTTCTGTTTATGATGCATTAGTAAGAATGGCACAAGACTTCTCAATGAGAGCACCATTAGTAGATGGTCAAGGTAACTTTGGTTCAATTGATGGTGATAATGCGGCTGCTATGAGATATACAGAAGCAAGAATGACTAAAATTTCAGAAGAAGTTTTAAGAGATATTGATAAAGATACTATTAACTATACTCAAAACTATGATGATACATTAAAAGAGCCAAGTGTACTTCCAACAAGAGTTCCTACACTTTTATTAAATGGTAGTGAGGGTATCGCTGTTGGTATGGCAACAAAGATTCCACCTCATAATTTAAGTGAATTATTAGATGCTGTTTTATACACAATTGATAATTCAGATGCAACTGCAGAAGATTTAATGCAGTTTATTCAAGGACCTGATTTCCCAACAGGTGGTACTATTTTTGGTAGAAGAGGAATTATCGATGCTTATAAAACAGGTAGAGGTAGAGTTAAAATAAGGGCTAAACACCATATTGAAACAAAAGGTAAAAAAGAAGTTATCGTATTAGATGAACTACCATACCAAGTTAATAAATCAAGATTAATTGAGCAAATTGCTACTCTTGCAAAAGATAAGCAAATTGAAGGTATTTCAGAAGTAAGAGATGAGTCTGATAGAGAAGGTATTAGAGTTGTAATTGAACTTAAAAAGGATGCTATGGGTGAGATTGTTTTAAACAACCTTTATAAATCAACACCTATGGAAACTACATTTGGTATTATTCTTTTAGCAGTTCATAATAAAGAACCAAAAGTATTTAATTTACCTCAATTATTAAATATCTTCCTAGCTCATAGAAAAACTGTAATTATTAGAAGAACAATTTTTGATTTAGAAAAAGCAAAAGCTAGAGCTCATATTTTAGAGGGATTAAAAATTGCTTTAGATAATATTGATGAAGTTGTACAAATTATTAGATCTTCTGCAAATGATACTGAAGCAAAAGATAAATTACAAGAAAGATTTGGATTATCAACTATTCAATCACAAGCTATTTTAGATATGAGACTAGGAAGATTAACTGGTCTTCAAAGAGATAAGCTTGAAGCTGAATATCAAGAGTTATTAATCTTAATTGCTGAACTTGAATCGATCTTAAAATCAGAAGAAAAATTAAATGAAATAATCAAAGAAGAGTTAGTTGAAATTAAAGAAAAATACTCTGATGAGAGAAGAACTGAAATTGAAGACTCATATGATGAAATAGATATGGAAGACTTAATTCCAAATGAGCCAATGGTAGTAACTATTACTCATAATGGATATGTAAAAAGAGTTCCAATTAAATCATATGAAAAACAAAGAAGAGGTGGTAAAGGTAAAGTAGCTGTTACTACTCACGATGATGACTTTATTGAGAAATTCTTTGTTTCAAATACTCATGATACATTAATGTTTGTAACAAATATGGGTCAATTATACTGGTTAAAAGTTTATAGAATACCAGAAGGAAGTAGAACAGCTAAAGGTAAAGCAGTTGTTAACTTAATCAACCTAAGACCAGAAGAAAAAATCATGGCTATTATTCCTACTGATGATTTCGATGAGTCTAAATCTTTAGCATTCTTTACTAAAAATGGTATTGTAAAAAGAACATCATTAGCAGAATTTAGTAATATTAGATCAAATGGTGTAAGAGCAATTGTACTTGATGATTTAGATGAAATTGTTACTGCTAAGATTACAAATGTTGATTCTGAATATATTATGATATTTACAAGTTTAGGTCAATGTATCAGATTTGAAATTGATAAGACAAGAGAACAAGGAAGAAGCACAAGAGGTGTAAGAGGTATTAAGTTCAAACATGATACGGACTATGTTGTAGATGCTGATGTAATTAATAATGAAGAACAAGAGTTATTAACTGTATCTGAAAAAGGTATAGGAAAAAGAACAGAAGTAGCAGAATACAGACTGACAAATAGAGCAGGTTCTGGTGTTATTTCAATGAAACTTTCAAATAAAACTGGAAACGTAGTTGGTGAAGTTTTAGTTGATGAAAGTATGGATTTAATGGCTTTAACATCTATTGGAAAGATGATTAGAGTTGATATGCAAACAATTAGAAAAGCTGGAAGAAATACTTCAGGTGTAATTATTGTAAATGTAGATAAAGGTGATAAAGTAGTATCTATTGCTAAGTGTCCGAAACAAGATGAAGAGATCGAAGTTGATGAAAATGGAAATGTAATTAGATACAACGAAGATGGAGAAATCATTGAAGAGATAGAAGTTGAAGATAAAACTCAACTTCAAAGTCAATCTTTAATGGATAATTTAGAAGAGAAAAAGGAAGATTAATATGAGAAAATTTAATGTTGCAGTTGTTGGAGCAACTGGTGCAGTAGGTGAAGAACTTTTTAGAGTAATGGCAGATTATGACTTTCCAGTTAATAATATTGTTCCATTAGCAAGTGCAAAAAGTGCAGGTTCAAAAATTGAGTACAAAAATAAAGAGTACACAGTATTAGAACTAACTGAGACTGCTTTTGAAGAAAATGAAGTTGATATTGCATTCTTTAGTGCAGGTGGAAGTATCTCAGATAAGTTTGCAAAATATGCTGTAGAAGCAGGTGCTGTTGTAATTGATAATACAAGTCACTTTAGAATGGATCCAAACATTCCATTAGTTGTGCCAGAAGTAAATCCAGAAGATATTAGATTATGGAGAGAATCAGGTATTATTGCTAACCCTAACTGTTCTACAATTCAAATGGTATTATCATTAAAACCATTAGATGAATTATATGGAATTAAAAGAGTTGATGTTTCAACTTATCAAGCAGTTTCAGGTGCTGGAAAAGCTGGTATGGAAGAACTTGTAACTCAAATGCAAGACTTCTTTGCATTTAAATTAGATGAAACTAAAAAAGAAGCATTTGCTCATCAAATTGCATTAAATGTAATTCCACAAATTGATGTTGCGCAACCAAACTCATTTACAAAAGAAGAAATGAAAATGGTTAACGAAACTCAAAAAATTATGCACAAAGAGATTCAAGTTGCTGCTACTTGTGTTAGAGTACCAGTATTAAGATCTCACTCTGAGTCAATTACAGTTACATTTGATGAAAATGTAGATGTAGATGTAAATGAAGTTAGAAATGCATTAGAAAATTTTGAAAACGTAGAAGTTATTGATGATTTATCAAATAATGCTTACCCTATGCCAATTGTATCAACTGATACAGATATGACATATGTTGGAAGAATTAGAAAAGATGTTTATGCTCCTAATATTGTTCATTTCTTTAATGTTGCTGACCAAGTAAGAGTAGGTGCTGCAACAAACTCTGTTAGAATTGCATTAAAATGGATTGAAATGGAGAGCGATATTTAATGATTGAAAGGCTTTTTGAAAGTGCAATGTGGAAAACAAGATTTCTTGTAATCTTCGCTGTACTTTTTGGCTTATTGGGTGCAGTAGTTTTATTTGTTATTGCAAGTATGGATATATTTAGTGTTGCAAAATATGCTTTTGAAACTATTATTGCACATGCTCACCCTGAAAATTTTCATGAAGATATAGTAAGTGGTATAATAGGTGCAGTTGACTTATATCTAATTGCAGTTGTAATGCTTATTTTTTCATTTGGTATTTATGAACTTTTTATCTCACCTATTGATCACAATGAACATGCTCAAGATGATTCAAAGATATTATCTATAAAATCATTAGATCAATTAAAAGATAAAATAGCAAAAGTTATTGTAATGGTATTAGTTGTTAACTTTTTTCAAAGAGTTTTACATACTGAATACCATGGCGCTTTAGAAATGTTATATTTTGCTTTAGCTGTAACTGCTTTAGCATTAGGACTTTTCTTTTTAGGAAAAGTAGGAAAAAAATAAAAAGGTAAATTATGTCAAAAATTTTTGTTGATGCGTGTTTAAGAAAAGAGACTCCTTACACTCCTGTATGGATGATGAGACAAGCTGGTAGATATTTACCAGAGTATATGGAAGTTAGAGCTCAAGCTGGAAACTTTTTAAACTTATGTCATGATCCAGAAAAGGCTTGTGAAGTTACAATTCAACCTTTAGATATCGTTGGTGTTGATGCTGCTATTTTATTCTCTGATATTTTAGTAGTTCCAAATGAAATGGGAATGCACTTAGAGTTTATTAAAGGTGAAGGACCTATCTTTAGAGATCCAATTAAAACAGAAGAGCAATTAGATGCTTTAATTGGAGGAGAAGAAGCTGCTGACAAATTGACATATGTATATGAAACAATTAAACTTTTAAAACAAAGATTACCTGAAGATAAAGCTTTAATTGGTTTTACAGGTGCTCCATGGACATTAGCTACATATATGATAGAAGGTCAGGGTACTAAAACATATAATGTATGTAAAAAAATGATGTATTCAAACCCAGAATTTTTACATAAAATTTTAAGAAAAGTAACTGACGTAGTTAAATTCTATATGGAAAAACAAATAGAAGCTGGTGCAGATGTTGTTCAAATCTTTGATTCTTGGGCAGCTGCTATTGAGCCAGGAAGATATGATGAATTTTCTTGGAAGTACATGGTAGAAATTGCTGAGCACTTAAAAGCAAAATATCCTCATGTTCCAGTAATTATGTTCCCTAAAGGAATTTCAGCATTCATTAATATGGGTGGTGTTTATGGAAACTTTGATGTATTAGGAATTGATTGGGGAACTCCTATGGCAATGGCTAAAGCTAAATTAGGTGATAAATATGTTCTTCAAGGAAATATGGAACCTTGTAGATTATATTCTAAAGAAGAGACTACAAAATGTGTAGAAAAAATTCAAGAAACTATGCAAGGTGTTGGTCATATCTTTAACTTAGGGCATGGTATTTTACCTGATGTACCAGTAGAAAATGCAATTCACTTTGTAAGTGAATGTCATAGAGTATCTAAAAAATCTTAATTAATATCTCAAATTATAATAAGTAGCTTTTGCTACTTATTTATGAAAGCTAAAACAATGTCTTATTCGAATTCAATAACTTTTGGGCCAATCGCCTCTCGTAGATTTGGTATATCTCTTGGAATAGATTTATCTCCTTCTTTAAAACAGTGTAATTTTGATTGTTTATATTGTGAATTAGAAGGTGCGAAAACAGTTTCAAAAATGACTGACTATCCAAGTGTTCAAGATGTTTTATCTGAAATAAAAAAAAGTTTTTTAAAAAATGAAAAAATTGATGTAATAACACTTACAGCAAATGGTGAACCAACTCTTTATCCAAAATTAGATGAATTAATTGATGAAATTAATAAAATTAAAGGTGAAACTAAAACTTTAATTTTATCAAATGGAAGTACTATTTATAAAGATGATATTTTCGATACATTATTAAAAATAGATACAGTTAAACTTTCATTAGATTGTGTAAGTGAAAAATGTTTTAAAAAACTTGATAGAAATGATAATAGTATTGAAATCAATAAAATAGTTCCTGCTATGATTGAGTTCTCAAAAAAAACAACTAATGATTTTGTTTTAGAAATTCTTTTTGTTAAAGACCTTAATGATAAAGATGAAGAAATAGAATTATTATATAAGGCTGTAAAAAAAATCAATCCAAAAAGAGTAGATATTGGAACTATTGATAGACCACCAGCTTATAAAGTAAAACCGGTTTCTTATGAAACTTTAGAAAAAGTGGCAAATAAGTTTGAAGGTGTTAATGTAAATATTGCATATAAGAATAGACCAAAACTTTTAGGTACATATTCTAAAGAAGAAATAGTTCAAACTTTAAAAAGAAGACCTTTAACTATAGAGGATGTAGATAACTTATTTGATGAAAAATCAAAGAATAATCTAGAAGAACTAGTAAAAAATAGTAAAATCGCTCTTGTTGATAGTAGTGGAGTTAAATTTTACAAAAATTTATAATTTTTTGTAAAAAAGCCTTGACAAAGAAAATATTTTTTACTATAATTCCACTCCATTAAAAGAATGGTTAAATAATCCGGCATAGCTCAGTGGTAGAGTAGATGACTGTTAATCATTTGGTCCCTGGTTCGAATCCAGGTGCCGGAGCCACTTTTTTAATAAAACTTATCATAATTTATAGATTCCGGCATAGCTCAGTGGTAGAGTAGATGACTGTTAATCATTTGGTCCCTGGTTCGAATCCAGGTGCCGGAGCCATTTATAAATTAGACTTCAAAATCCGGCATAGCTCAGTGGTAGAGTAGATGACTGTTAATCATTTGGTCCCTGGTTCGAATCCAGGTGCCGGAGCCACTAGAATATCAAATTAAACAAATACTTAACATTTTTTCTCTATTATGTTAATAGAGGCATATCATGAAAACAGATTCAAACTATTTAAAATTACAAAATGAAAATAAATTATTAAAAGAAAAATTAACACAATTAGAATATATACAGCATTTATTCCAAAATAACAACTCATTTTTGAGACTTTTACTAGATACTATTCCTAGTCCAGTTTTCTATAAAGATAACAAAGGTATTTATCAACATTGTAATGATGCTTTCTCCAAAACAATTTTAGGTATACCAAAAGAAAAAATTATTGGAAAATCATTATATGATTTACCTGAGGTTATTCCTTCAAAACTTGCTGATATATATTATGAAAAAGATAAAGAGCTATTTGAAAAACCAACAACACAATTTTACGAAGCAAAAGTTTTATGTTCTGACAAAAAAGAGAGGTATTTTAATTTTTACAAAGCTTCATTATTATCAGAAAAAAATGAAATCATTGGTTTAGTAGGTGTAATGTTGGATGTAAGTGATTATAAAGAGTCACAAAAGCAATTAGAGAAAAAAAATAAAGAATTAAAAGAACTAAGTTCAACGGATCCTTTAACTAAATTATATAATAGAAGATTTTTCGAAAAAATATTTGAAGAAAAACTCAGTAGTTTAAATAGAAATAAAAAATCTTTTGCATTGGCTTTACTAGATATAGATTTTTTTAAAGATTATAATGATGGATTCGGACATTTAGAAGGTGATATTGCATTAAAAGAAATTTCACTTTTATTGTATGAATCAATGAAAAGAACATCTGATTATGTATTTAGAATTGGTGGTGAAGAGTTTGCAATTCTTTTTGATAGTGATTCTTTTGAAAAAGCAAATAGTGTTCTTAAAAAAATAAATAAAGCTATTAATGAAAAAAAATTGAAAACTTATAATAAAGAAGTTTCAGAGTATTTAACTGTATCAATTGGATTAGGTTTTATTAAAACCCAAAATTTTGAAAAAGAAAATAAGAAAAAAATCTACAATGATGTGGACTATTTACTATATGAATCAAAAAAGAATGGACGAAATAAGATAACATCAAAAGAATATTAGATAAAAAAGTAATAAAATATAGAGAAAGTAGACAAGAAATAAGAAACTTTCAAAATTTAAGCTTTTATTAAGAGTTTTCTCTTGACAAAGGGGGATAATTTGTCTATAATTCCCGTCCAATTTCAGAGGAACGACACAAAGTTCTAAAGAGATATGATCTTTAAAAACGAAGGTTAATAAGAAGTAATTTTTATAAACCGAATATAGAAAAAACGATAAAAAAACAAGAAAAATAATTCTTGTCTATTTAAGCTTTTTACATTTATGTAAAAACACTTGAGTGATAATTTTGTTTAATGGAAACAAAAATTGTCAGTTTCAAACACTTTATTATGGAGAGTTTGATCCTGGCTCAGAGTGAACGCTGGCGGCGTGCTTAACACATGCAAGTCGAACGAGAACGGGTTATAGCTTGCTATAACTGTCAGCTAAGTGGCGCACGGGTGAGTAATATATAGGTAATGTGCCCTAGAGAGGGGGATAACAGTTGGAAACGACTGCTAACACCCCATATGCCTTTAAAACATAAGTTTGCAAGGGAAATATTTATAGCTCTAGGATCGGCCTGTACGGTATCAGCTTGTTGGTGAGGTAATGGCTCACCAAGGCTATGACGCCTAACTGGTTTGAGAGGATGATCAGTCACACTGGAACTGAGACACGGTCCAGACTCCTACGGGAGGCAGCAGTGGGGAATATTGCACAATGGGGGAAACCCTGATGCAGCAACGCCGCGTGGAGGATGACACATTTCGGTGCGTAAACTCCTTTTATATAGGAAGATAATGACGGTACTATATGAATAAGCGCCGGCTAACTCCGTGCCAGCAGCCGCGGTAATACGGAGGGCGCAAGCGTTACTCGGAATCACTGGGCGTAAAGAGCGTGTAGGCGGGTAATTAAGTCAGGAGTGAAATCCTATGGCTCAACCATAGAACTGCTCTTGAAACTGATTACCTAGAATATGGGAGAGGTAGATGGAATTTCTGGTGTAGGGGTAAAATCCGTAGAGATCAGAAGGAATACCGATTGCGAAGGCGATCTACTGGAACATTATTGACGCTGAGACGCGAAAGCGTGGGGAGCAAACAGGATTAGATACCCTGGTAGTCCACGCCCTAAACGATGTACACTAGTTGTTGTGAGGCTAGACCTTGCAGTAATGCAGTAAACACATTAAGTGTACCGCCTGGGGAGTACGGTCGCAAGATTAAAACTCAAAGGAATAGACGGGGACCCGCACAAGCGGTGGAGCATGTGGTTTAATTCGACGATACGCGAAGAACCTTACCTGGACTTGACATAGTAAGAACTTTCTAGAGATAGATTGGTGTCTGCTTGCAGAAACTTATATA
This sequence comes from Arcobacter pernae, assembly GCF_049472135.1. Taxonomy (NCBI): domain Bacteria; kingdom Pseudomonadati; phylum Campylobacterota; class Epsilonproteobacteria; order Campylobacterales; family Arcobacteraceae; genus Arcobacter; species Arcobacter pernae. The sequence goes on along the minus strand of NZ_JBMOVV010000019.1, from coordinate 591 downwards.
CAGGTGCTGCACGGCTGTCGTCAGCTCGTGTCGTGAGATGTTGGGTTAAGTCCCGCAACGAGCGCAACCCTCGTCGTTAGTTGCTAACAGTTCGGCTGAGAACTCTAACGAGACTGCCTACGCAAGTAGGAGGAAGGTGAGGACGACGTCAAGTCATCATGGCCCTTACGTCCAGGGCTACACACGTGCTACAATGGGGTATACAAAGAGCCGCGATACCGTGAGGTGGAGCAAATCTCAAAAATATCTCCCAGTTCGGATTGTAGTCTGCAACTCGACTACATGAAGTTGGAATCGCTAGTAATCGTAGATCAGCAATGCTACGGTGAATACGTTCCCGGGTCTTGTACTCACCGCCCGTCACACCATGGGAGTTGAACTCATTCGAAGCGGGGATGCTAAGGTAGCTACCCTCCACAGTGGATTCAGCGACTGGGGTGAAGTCGTAACAAGGTAACCGTAGGAGAACCTGCGGTTGGATCACCTCCTTTCAGAGAAGAGAGAAGTTATTCGATTAACTTCTCCAAAGCTATCAAAGATAGCAAATAAAAAAGGTATATCAACCTTTCTATATTCGGTTTATAAAGATTA
>NZ_JBMOVV010000018.1:0-28653 GCF_049472135.1 Arcobacter pernae | reverse complement strand
TACTCTCCTACGCTTCCGTCCATATCTAACGTAAAGTAGCTTCCTGTCCCTGATAATACTTTGAAGTCATCCTCTGTTGATACATCTACTTCATTCATCGCTTTATAGTCTACTACTATTGCACTTGCCTCTTTCCCTGCGATTACTGTTGTTGACCCTTCTTGACTTACCTCTATTTTTGCTTCACTTGTTTTTGCTTCTACGCTTGCTACTATTGTCTCTACATCTGTCCCTGCTAAACTTCCTTCAAAGCTTAATACTAATTCTGTTCCATTAAAGTTACTTACTTTTATATCACTTGTTAACTCTGAATCTATAATAGCTTGTATCTCTGATATTGTCGCACTTGATAATATTGAACTTGTTGTTTGTCCATTATATGTTAATGTATAACTATATTCTGTCTCTGAGTTAAATACTAACTTTTGCTCTTCTGCTGTATCACTATACCCTTCTACTTCATAGTATAACTTTGTACTTGCTAAGTTTAAATTACTATCATCTGTATAGAACTTATCACTTACATCTGTCTTCTCTAAATCTCCTGTTGCTTTTATTAGGAAATTGATTTGTGTTTCATTTGAATTTGTTGCATCATACTCTACTACTACATTTCCTGCACCCATCGTACTTGTTGCTTCTAATGCTGCTTGGATATTACTTGCTAACACACTCATATCTGTTGAATATGCTACTGTTTGCTTACTATCCCCTTCAAACCATATATCAAACGTTCCACTTGGGCTTGTCGCATCTGGATTTGTTTTTATTGATAAAAGTGGTAAGTCTACTCCTGATAGTGTACCTCCAAATGTTACATCAAATGAATCTTCATATCCTGCTACACAATCTACTACTGAAACTGTCGCTCCGCTTATTGTTGAAAGTGCATTTGTTAATGCTGTTTGAATCTCATTTGCTGTTGCATTAAAGTCTAATGCTGTTGTTGTATATGTGTTTCCATTATAGTCTAAAGATAGTGTATAGTTACCTGTTGCTGTTGTTGAAACTTTAAAGTGTTGTACTTCACCAACTGTTCCTGTTCCTTCTTTATATGTAGAAGTTGAAATAGCTTTCATATTAGAATCTGGTGTTGCACTTAATTCTGAAACATTACTATGTGCTTTTGTTCCTTGGAAAGTAATATAATATTTATGACTTCCACTTGAACTTGAATCAAACTTAACTTTATAATCTGCTGTTGTTCCACCATATAGTGTTACTAATGCTTTTTGTATATTTGTTTGATTTGTTAATGTTTGACTTCCTACAAATTTAACACTAACTGAAGTTACACCATTTGATAATGTATATGTCCCTGCATCATATGGGTCATGGAAAGTTATTGTTTGAATTTCATTTGTTCCACTTGAAGTATTTGTTAATGTAAAAATCTCTGTATCTATTGGTGCAGTAACAACTCTAGGAGTATCGATTGTTAATCTTGTTATCTCATCTACTCCCGCTTTCGCCTCTTCTATCGTCGAGATACTTACACTTGCACTTGGTGCTGTCGTTGATATTGTAAACCCTTCTACATTTGTACCCTCTAATGCTCCTACAAACTCTACTTTATATCCGTTTACTTTATCTCCACTTACTTCTACATTTACTGCATCTGTACTTGCTAAACTTGCAAATGCTGCTTTTAACTCTGCTATTAATGTATCATTTGTTTCACTTCCATCTATATTTAGTGTCTCATTTGATCCATCTTTTGTTATTACTACATCACCTCTTATATCTTCTGTGATGCTTACTTTTAAGATTGTATTCTCTTTTATTGTTGAATCTGGTATCTCATCTACTTTGATACCTTGATTTATATATACTTCTAAATCACTAGCTTCTATTACTAATCCATCTACTCCGATTAGTCCTGCACTTGATGCTGTCGCTTGTAATGATGTGAACTTTCTTGTATTATCTTTCTTATCACTCATTAAAGCTAATCCGAAGTCCATATCTCCTAAGCTTAATCCTACTGCATCTGCTTGTTTATAATTTAATCCTGCGAATGCACTTACATTCTCTCCACCTAATCCTAGGTAATCTACTTTTATACTTTCACCTGAGTTTAGTGTTACTTCTCTTACTGATTTCTCAAACCCGAAGTTTCCTTCTAATCCGATAAAGTTAAATAAGTTTAACTCTAAGTGTCCTGATGCTTCTAGTAACTCTCCTCTACTTCCATCCATATCTAATGTTACTGTTTGGTTTGTTCCTACTAGTACATCAAAGGCATCACCATTATCTTCCATTGTTTTATAGTCTACTACTTTATTTGTACTTGACCCTTGGTTGATATTTAATGCTAAGTCTGTTGCACTTACTGTTAAGTCTTCTATTCCTACGAAGCTTACATTACTTGTTGTTGCTTGTAGTGATGTGAAGCTTTCATTTTTATTTGATTTATTATTGATTATTGCTAAGGCAAAGTTTACACCTGCTGCGCTTAGTCCTAGTGCTTCGTCACTTCCTCCATTCATTCCTATGAATGCGTTTGCTCCTAATGCTCCTAGTGTTAATACATCTACTTCTTCGATTGTTCCTGTATTTGTACTATCATCTTTATCTACTGTTTTTATATCATAGTCTGTATATTTCTTTAATGCAAACTCTCCATTTACACTAAAGAAGTTAAAGATGTTTATATCCATAGCTCCACTAATTTGTGTTAACTCTTTTTGGCTTCCATCCATTGTTAAGTTAAAGCTTGAATCTGTCCCTGTTGCTACTTCTAAATTATTGATTGCATAATCTACATATCTTGCATCTGACCCTGTTTCACTACTTCTATTTATTTGTACATCTAAATTACTTGCGCTTAGGCTTAATCCATCTATCCCTACAAATCCAGCTGTCCCTACTGTTGCTTGTAATGATATCCATTGAGAATTACTTCCTACTGTTTTATCATTTAAGATTGCTAATGCGAAGTTTGTATTTGTGGCTTGGATTCCTATTGCATCACTACTTCCACCATTTACTCCTACGAAGGCATCTACTGAATCTGCTCCGATTGTTAGTAAATCTACATTTACATTATCTCCATTATCTAGGCTTACTGTATCTGTTGTCTTCTCTAATGCAAAGTTACCGCTTGTACTGAAGAAATTATATACATTTACGTCAAAGTGTCCACTTACTTTTAAGTACTCTCCTACGCTTCCGTCCATATCTAACGTAAAGTAGCTTCCTGTCCCTGATAATACTTTGAAGTCATCCTCTGTTGATACATCTACTTCATTCATCGCTTTATAGTCTACTACTATTGCACTTGCCTCTTTCCCTGCGATTACTGTTGTTGACCCTTCTTGACTTACCTCTATTTTTGCTTCACTTGTTTTTGCTTCTACGCTTGCTACTATTGTCTCTACATCTGTCCCTGCTAAACTTCCTTCAAAGCTTAATACTAATTCTGTTCCATTAAAGTTACTTACTTTTATATCACTTGTTAACTCTGAATCTATAATAGCTTGTATCTCTGATATTGTCGCACTTGATAATATTGAACTTGTTGTTTGTCCATTATATGTTAATGTATAACTATATTCTGTCTCTGAGTTAAATACTAACTTTTGCTCTTCTGCTGTATCACTATACCCTTCTACTTCATAGTATAACTTTGTACTTGCTAAGTTTAAATTACTATCATCTGTATAGAACTTATCACTTACATCTGTCTTCTCTAAATCTCCTGTTGCTTTTATTAGGAAATTGATTTGTGTTTCATTTGAATTTGTTGCATCATACTCTACTACTACATTTCCTGCACCCATCGTACTTGTTGCTTCTAATGCTGCTTGGATATTACTTGCTAACACACTCATATCTGTTGAATATGCTACTGTTTGCTTACTATCCCCTTCAAACCATATATCAAACGTTCCACTTGGGCTTGTCGCATCTGGATTTGTTTTTATTGATAAAAGTGGTAAGTCTACTCCTGATAGTGTACCTCCAAATGTTACATCAAATGAATCTTCATATCCTGCTACACAATCTACTACTGAAACTGTCGCTCCGCTTATTGTTGAAAGTGCATTTGTTAATGCTGTTTGAATCTCATTTGCTGTTGCATTAAAGTCTAATGCTGTTGTTGTATATGTGTTTCCATTATAGTCTAAAGATAGTGTATAGTTACCTGTTGCTGTTGTTGAAACTTTAAAGTGTTGTACTTCACCAACTGTTCCTGTTCCTTCTTTATATGTAGAAGTTGAAATAGCTTTCATATTAGAATCTGGTGTTGCACTTAATTCTGAAACATTACTATGTGCTTTTGTTCCTTGGAAAGTAATATAATATTTATGACTTCCACTTGAACTTGAATCAAACTTAACTTTATAATCTGCTGTTGTTCCACCATATAGTGTTACTAATGCTTTTTGTATATTTGTTTGATTTGTTAATGTTTGACTTCCTACAAATTTAACACTAACTGAAGTTACACCATTTGATAATGTATATGTCCCTGCATCATATGGGTCATGGAAAGTTATTGTTTGAATTTCATTTGTTCCACTTGAAGTATTTGTTAATGTAAAAATCTCTGTATCTATTGGTGCAGTAACAACTCTAGGAGTATCGATTGTTAATCTTGTTATCTCATCTACTCCCGCTTTCGCCTCTTCTATCGTCGAGATACTTACACTTGCACTTGGTGCTGTCGTTGATATTGTAAACCCTTCTACATTTGTACCCTCTAATGCTCCTACAAACTCTACTTTATATCCGTTTACTTTATCTCCACTTACTTCTACATTTACTGCATCTGTACTTGCTAAACTTGCAAATGCTGCTTTTAACTCTGCTATTAATGTATCATTTGTTTCACTTCCATCTATATTTAGTGTCTCATTTGATCCATCTTTTGTTATTACTACATCACCTCTTATATCTTCTGTGATGCTTACTTTTAAGATTGTATTCTCTTTTATTGTTGAATCTGGTATCTCATCTACTTTGATACCTTGATTTATATATACTTCTAAATCACTAGCTTCTATTACTAATCCATCTACTCCGATTAGTCCTGCACTTGATGCTGTCGCTTGTAATGATGTGAACTTTCTTGTATTATCTTTCTTATCACTCATTAAAGCTAATCCGAAGTCCATATCTCCTAAGCTTAATCCTACTGCATCTGCTTGTTTATAATTTAATCCTGCGAATGCACTTACATTCTCTCCACCTAATCCTAGGTAATCTACTTTTATACTTTCACCTGAGTTTAGTGTTACTTCTCTTACTGATTTCTCAAACCCGAAGTTTCCTTCTAATCCGATAAAGTTAAATAAGTTTAACTCTAAGTGTCCTGATGCTTCTAGTAACTCTCCTCTACTTCCATCCATATCTAATGTTACTGTTTGGTTTGTTCCTACTAGTACATCAAAGGCATCACCATTATCTTCCATTGTTTTATAGTCTACTACTTTATTTGTACTTGACCCTTGGTTGATATTTAATGCTAAGTCTGTTGCACTTACTGTTAAGTCTTCTATTCCTACGAAGCTTACATTACTTGTTGTTGCTTGTAGTGATGTGAAGCTTTCATTTTTATTTGATTTATTATTGATTATTGCTAAGGCAAAGTTTACACCTGCTGCGCTTAGTCCTAGTGCTTCGTCACTTCCTCCATTCATTCCTATGAATGCGTTTGCTCCTAATGCTCCTAGTGTTAATACATCTACTTCTTCGATTGTTCCTGTATTTGTACTATCATCTTTATCTACTGTTTTTATATCATAGTCTGTATATTTCTTTAATGCAAACTCTCCATTTACACTAAAGAAGTTAAAGATGTTTATATCCATAGCTCCACTAATTTGTGTTAACTCTTTTTGGCTTCCATCCATTGTTAAGTTAAAGCTTGAATCTGTCCCTGTTGCTACTTCTAAATTATTGATTGCATAATCTACATATCTTGCATCTGACCCTGTTTCACTACTTCTATTTATTTGTACATCTAAATTACTTGCGCTTAGGCTTAATCCATCTATCCCTACAAATCCAGCTGTCCCTACTGTTGCTTGTAATGATATCCATTGAGAATTACTTCCTACTGTTTTATCATTTAAGATTGCTAATGCGAAGTTTGTATTTGTGGCTTGGATTCCTATTGCATCACTACTTCCACCATTTACTCCTACGAAGGCATCTACTGAATCTGCTCCGATTGTTAGTAAATCTACATTTACATTATCTCCATTATCTAGGCTTACTGTATCTGTTGTCTTCTCTAATGCAAAGTTACCGCTTGTACTGAAGAAATTATATACATTTACGTCAAAGTGTCCACTTACTTTTAAGTACTCTCCTACGCTTCCGTCCATATCTAACGTAATTGAAGTTGAAGAACTTGTATCTACTGCAAAACTCATGGAACTAAAGTCAACTAAAGTTCCATCAGATGAAGCTTGATTTATTAGTATATTTAAATCGCTTCCATTTAATACTAAATCATCAATTCCTACTAAACCTGCATCTTGAGCAGTAGCTTGTAGAGCTAACCATTTTCTTTTATTAACTGTTTTCTCACTCATTACACTAAGAGCAAAAGAAACACCACTTAAAGATAAACCAACTTCATCAGTTTTTCCATAATTTAATCCTGCAAATGCAGTTAAATTATTTGCACCAACAGTAAGTAAATCAACATCAACTAAAGATTCATCACTTAAAATTACATCATCTAGTGTAGATTTTTTAATAGCAAAACCACCATCAATAACTAAAAAGTCATATAAATTAAATGTTATATCAGCACTAAGTTCAATAATTTCAGAGTCCATATCAAACTCTATACTATTTCCATTTTGGAAATCTACACTATATGATGTTTTTGAATAATCAACAAATTCAGTATTTGAAGAAGTATTTACATTTACTAAAATATCTCTTGCATCTATTGTTACATCATCAATTCCTACAAAAGAAGCTCCTGTTGCTTTTGCTTTAAATGATGTCCATTTTTGAGTTGCATCACTTTTATTTGCCATAATTGAGTAAGCGAAAGAAACACCTTCTAAATCTAAACCAACTTTATTTGAACTTTGACCATCTAATCCAGCGAATGCGTCTACTCCGTTCATTGCTAAAGTTAAATTATCAACACTTACAACACTATCATCAGTTAAAGTTACACTTGTAGTTGACTTACTAAAATATACACTTCCTTCAAAGATAAAGAAATCACTTATGTTTATAAGCATATCTCCGGAAACTCTTAAAAGTTCACCTTCACTTGCGTCCATTGTTAAAGATAAAGAGTCTGTACCTACTTCAATTGTTAATGGATTTAATTTGAAATCAATTAATGTGCCATCAATTGCACTTCTATTGATTTCTAAAAGTGCAAATGTAGCCTCAATAGTTAATTTATCACTTCCTACAAATGAAATACTATTTGTACTAGCTTGTAAAGCCGTCCACTTTCTTGCATTGTTTTTTGTATCAGCAGCAAATACTAAGGCAAGGTCTAAGTTAGAAAGGTCAAAACCTATTTTTTCACTTGAATTTGCATTTAATCCTGCAAATGCTGTTACATTTGTCATTCCTAAAGTTAATAATTCCACTGATGAATTTGTACTATCAGATAATGTTACAGTATCAGTTGATTGAGAGAAAGAGAAGTTTCCTGAAGCAGTTAAAAAATCAAATACATTTAATGAACCATTAGTAATATTTGTAGCTTTGTGTAAAGACTCAACATTGAAAGTAAAAGTTGATGCACCTAAGCTAATAGTTTCATTTAAATAATCTGTAGCTGTTTCATTATAATCAAATGAAACATTTGTAGCACTTAAAACAATATCACTACCTAAAGATACATCTAAAGCACCATTTGCTTGTAAAACTACACCTTCATCAGTTACCATTAAACCTAAGTTAGCGCTACTTACACCTACATAAAAATCCCCTGCACTCATGTATGCTGTTGCATTAGATGATATCGCATTAAATACATTATTTGTAGTATCACTTACAAATGCAAAATCACCTTTTAAAACTATATTATCACTAAATGTTACGTCTAATCCCGTGATACCTATCTCTTTTAAAGTTGTAGAAGATGCAATATTATCAAAAGTATAAGATGAAGTCCCAATAGTTAATGTCTGAGCAGTATATTCTGTACCTGTTTGATTTAATTTTACAGATACACTTTGTGCAGTAGGTAAGTCAAAATCAAAACCATCTAAAACAATATCTCCACTTGCTTCTAATGCAACTTTTTTATTGCTATCAACAATAATTCCTAAATCTGCATTTTCAACTCCAACAAAAACATCAGATGCACTCATAGTAACAGATACGCCTGAACCAATAATTTCAATAGTATTAGTGTTTTTCTCAATAGCAAAGTTACCACTTGCAGCAAAACCAGCAACTTGAATATCTATGTCATTTAGTTCAATACTATTTTGTGCAGATACTAAATAATCAGCATTTAAAACTTTACCTATTTCATCATATTGAGGAACAGAATCTAATACAAAATTAAAATCATCTCCTGATACTAACTCTTTTGTGATAAGCTTTACTTCTGTACTTGTTTGTTCAATATCAAAATAGTAATCAGAATTAAATCCGTAAAGACCTGTAATATCTGTAAACTTACCAGTAATATTTGAACCCGTAATAATAGTAAATTCATCACCTACATTTGCAGCAAAGTCATTCCACATAGTGATTTCTAATGTACCATCAAGTTCAACATTTCCTGAGGCATTTAGTTGGTCATATTCTGGATTATTTGTATCAGAATTATCTGTACCTGATAATTCTATTTGAAGTGTACCATCACTTGCTTGAGTATAGTCACCTGTAATATTTTGGATACCTGGAGAGTAACCAGGAGCTACTATGTTATGGTTAATAACATCAGCTTCAATCGTACCACTACCAGCTAGGATTTCATCATCAATAAATAGTTCAGATATATTATTTAGGTCTAAAAGTTTTGCATCAAGTAAGAAAGAGCTATTTTCAGTTGTTAAGTCTTTTACAACTGTTTCTTTATCATTTAAAGTATCATCAAGGATTATAGTTTGTGTTTCTTGGTATTTATTTTCATTATCGTTTAAAATAATGGCTGTTGAACCTGCTCCTAATAATGGGTCAGCAGATAATAATGTCCTTTGTTCTAAAGGTTCAACTTCAAATAAACTATTTCCGTCTTTAAATATTTTTCTTTGTTTTTTTGCTTGTAATTTTTCTTGATGTCTTTGGTATCTTCTATGTAAATTTTTTAATCCATTTGGTCTTTTCATAATATATCCTTATTTTCTTGATGATTGATAACTTACTAATGCACAAAGTAAAACTTTGTGCACTATAAACTATCTTTTTAATTTTGTTGTTTATTTTACTTCTTCAAATCTTTCTTCAATTTTTTCAGTAACTGCTCTTGATTTATCTTTGAAAGTTAATAATCTTTCAATTTGAGCTAATGAACTTAAGTGAGAGTAGATAATTGGAATATATTTTTTCTCTCTTAATGCAATGAATTTTTCATTGTTTAAGTCATTAAATCTTTCTTCATTAATAACATAAGCTCCACCTACGTTTTTAATCTCATCACCAACTCTAACTTTCATGTTAAGAGGAGTGAACATATTTTCAGATTTCATATCTTCACAAAATTTATCAGTGAACATGTCCATTTGTTGAAGTTCTGTTAAGTATTTTTTTACTCTGTCCATTACTTCATCAGCTGTACCGTCTTCTTTGAATATAGCTTGACCTTCTTCTTTGTTTACAAATTCGCTATCTTCATCAATACAAATTACGTATCTATCTTCATCACCTGTTTTAGAAAGTGCAAAAGGATATCTTCTAACAATTGCAGGAATGTAAGATGCTTTCCATTTACCTTCTTGAACAAATAAGTTCTCACCCGCTTCAAGACCTAACATAACAACTGGTCTAAATTTGTCATTTGCTTTATCTTCTAAGAAAACAATTGGGTATGTAGCAGCAGCTCTTGAGAATTCGTGAACCATTACAGAAGCTAAGTGAATATCACTTACGAAATTAAAGTTATCAATTTGCTTTACTTTTACATCTTTGTGATTATTCAAAGTTATTGGTACAATTTTTTTAAACATTATGTTTATCTCCTTAAGATTTTTTGAGTATGTTATGTACAACATAATATTATACCCATTTTTTGCTATTTTCTTACTAAAAAAAACAAAAAATATTGTAAAAAATAATTGCTTTATGGGTGAATTATTTGATTTAATATAAATGCTATTTTATTGCTACGTTTACTTTTTATTGATTTTAGTTATTTTTTCAAAATCTACCTATTTATGGGGCTTAAATGTGATTATTTTATCTTTACACTTTTTATATAGAAATATTTTTTTTAATAATTGTTTAAATTGGTGATGTTTCATAGTGTTACAGATATAGTTATATATAGTAAAATAAAAGTCTTAAAAATTATTAATTTCCCAAATAATAAAATTTAAATTTGATAAAAATAAATTTGTATAAAAATCATCCAATTTTAAAATTTATTTTAAAGAAAAAAAAGAAAAAGTAAATTTATTTTTACCTTATTATTAAGATTGTCTGAATTAATTATTAGATAGAATCCAAAAACTATAATTGTAAGATTTTTTAGTTTGAAATACTTTAAATAGTTAAGAATTTGGCGAGAAGGTGTAGGAATCGAACCTACCGAGGCGCGTACACACGAACCTCCGATCAGGGTTGAAGCCTGCGGTGTCCACCAGGATCACATACCCCCCGCTTAAAAGAATTGAAATCTTACACCATTTTATTTTAAAACTATCTGAAAGGGTAAATATGGGTTTACTTAAGAACCTTCCAAAGGTTGACAAGTTTGTCAACAACAAAGCTTTTGAAGAGCTTTCAAAACAGTTGATTACTAGTATTAGTAAAGATACTATAAATCAATACAGACAAGACATCTTAGATGAAAAAATCCAAGATTTTACACAAGATGACATTATAAATGATGTACTTAAAAAATACAAAAACATCACAAAACCTTCGCTTCAAAAAGTAATAAATGCTACAGGTATTATCGTGCATACAAACTTAGGTAGGTCTTTGATAAATCCTGATAGTTTTGATAGAGCAAAAGAAGTTGCTACTTCATACAACAACTTAGAGTATTCTCTTCAAGAAGGCAAAAGAGGTGAAAGATATGAACATATAGTATCTACTCTTCAAGCTCTTACTGGTTGTGAAGATGCAGTTGTTGTAAACAACAACGCAAGTGCTGTATTTTTGATACTAAATACTTTTGCTAAAAACAAAGATGTAGTTGTAAGTCGTGGTGAGCTTGTGGAGATTGGCGGAAGTTTTAGAGTTCCTGAGGTTATGAGCCAAAGTGGTGCAAAACTAAAAGAGATTGGTACTACAAACAAGACTCACCTTAGAGATTATGAAAATGCCATTGATGAAAATACATCTATGCTTATGAAAGTTCATAAATCAAACTACTCTATTGAAGGCTTTACATCAGAAGTTTCTTATGAAGACATCATTAAAGTAGCCAATGAACACAATGTTATTGATTACTATGACATGGGAAGCGGTCATATGATAGATTTACCTTACAATCTTGACTTAAGTGAACCATCACTTATAAAATATATGCAACACAAACCAAGTCTACTTAGTTTTTCAGGTGATAAGCTTCTTGGTTCAGTTCAAGCTGGTATCATAGTTGGTAAAAAAGACTTAATTGCAAAAATCAAAAAAAACCAACTTCTAAGAATGCTTAGAGTTGATAAAATCACTTTAGCTATACTTGAAGACAATCTTACTTCATATTTAAAAGGTGAAACACAAAAGATCCCTACATTAAAGATGTTACATGAAGATGTTAAGACTTTAGAGCAAAGAGCAAATACTTTAAAACAAAGTATAGAAGATATTTGCAAATGTGAAGTTATAAAAACTCAGTCTTTAATAGGTGGAGGAACTACTCCAAACAAAAAGATACCAACTATCGCTCTTACTTTAGAATACAAAGATTATAAAGCAAACAAAATAGAAAAACTTCTTAGAAAACAAAACTTGATAATAAGAATTGAGAATGAAAAAGTTTTAATAGATTTTAGAAGTATACAAGAGCATGAAGTAAAAGAAATAGAAGAGATTATAAGAGGAGTTTTTAACTAATGTCAAATATTATTATAGGAACAGCAGGACATATTGACCATGGAAAAACTGCTTTAATCAAGGCTTTAAACGGTTATGAAGGTGACTCTACAAAAGAAGAGCAACAAAGAGGTATCACTATTGATTTATCTTTTTCAAACCTTACAAGAGGACAGCAAAACATAGCATTTATTGATGTGCCAGGGCATGAAAAACTTATCAAAAATATGATTGCAGGTGCTTTTGGATTTAACTGTGTTATGTTTGCTATTAGTGCCCAAGAAGGTATCATGCCACAAACTGTTGAGCATATTGAAATTATCAATCTTTTAGGTATCAAAGATGTGGTTATTGTGATAACGAAAAAAGATTTAGTATCACAAGATGAGTTAAAAGAGCAAGAAAAAAGAATAGAAGAGTTCTTTAGTGAATATGATTTTGATATAAACTTTATTCAAGCTGTCTCTGTTTATGAGCCTGATTCAATAGAGACTTTAAAAGATAAACTTTTTAGTATAAAAAATAAAGCAAAAAAAGAAGAAAACTTCTTTAGATATTATGTAGATAGAGTGTTCTCTCCAAAAGGTATAGGTACAGTTGTTACAGGTACAGTTTTAGGGAAGCCTTGTGAGTTAAATGAAAAGGTTTTTTTATGTCAAAGTGAAAAACAAATCAAAATCAAAAACATCCAAGTTCACAATGAAAATGCCCTAGAAGCAAACATCTCAAATAGAGCTGCTTTAAACTTACAAGGTATAAATGCAAATGCCATTCAAAAAGGTGATTTACTTAGTAAAAAAGGCTTCTTAAGAGGCTTTGATATGATTGATATTTCTTTTAACACTTTAAAACAAAAAGAGTTAAAACACAATCAAAAATATACACTTTTCATAGGTTCTAAAAAACTTGAAGTTAGAGTTTTACTGTTTGATTCAACTACTAGCTTAAAAGAAGGCTTTGCTACTATTAAAGCTGATGAAAAACTATATACTATTTTTGGTGAAAAAATCATCCTAAGATTAGGAAATGACACTATTGCAGGTGGAAAGGTTTTAAATCCTGTAGCAGATCCTATGAAGAAAAATCAAAAAAGAGAGCTTTTAGAAGCTCTTAAACAAGAGAATTTTTCTCATGCTTATAAAAAACTTCTTGAAGCTCATAAAAAAGGCTTAGGACTTATTTCATCATCTCAAAGATTTGCACTTAGCCATGAAGAAGCTATCGAGTTTGCAAACAACTTAGAAAATGTTTACATAGATAAAGAAGAGCTTATTATTTATCCTATTGAAACGAAGCAACTTATTATTGATTTTATCAAAGAAATCTACACTAAAAACAAATATGCCCTACTTTCACCAGCTTCTATAAATCTTAGAATCAAATGGGCAAGTGAAAGCTTCATAGAAGATGCTTTAACACACCTAGTTGATGAAGGTTTTTTAGTTAAAAACAATAAGCTTTATAAAAGTAAAGATATTGAAGAAGATTATGAAGACAAGCTTAAGAATATAGTTTTAGAAAGATTAAAAACAGAGCATATTACACCAACAGCACCTTATAATATCTATGATGATTTAGATTTAGATAGAAAACTTGGAGATAATATACTTAAATCTTTAACAGCAAAAAAACTTGTGATTAGACTTCAACATAATCTATTTATTCATAGTGAAAGTTTGGATAGTATTGTAAGACAAATGAAAAGTATTATTCAAGAAGACGGATTTATTGAGATTTCAAACTTCAAAGAAAGACATCCTTTAAGTAGAAAATATCTTATTACATATTTAGACTATTTAGACAACTTCTCAAACATCAAAAAAGATGGAAATAAAAGAGTTTTAGCCTAGCTAACACTGCTTTAATTATAAAATAAGTACAATTCCAATCTTAAAAAGATTTAGGATAAAAAATGGAACTTGTACTTATTGCGATTGCATTAGCTATGGATAGTGTTGCTGTATCTATAGCTAGTGGAAGTAAATATAAAAATATAAACTTTTCAAACACTATTAAGATAGCAGCTTTTTTTGGTATAGCACAAGGTTTAATGCCTCTAATAGGCTACTATTTAGGTGCATTATTTGCAGATTTTGTGGATAGTATTGATCACTATATTGCCTTTATGATTTTAGTATTTTTAGGATATAAGATGATACAAGAAGCAAGAGCAGATGATTTTGAAGATGAAATAACAGACTTAAAAACAAAAACTCTTTTATTTCTAGCAGTAGCCACATCTATTGATGCTCTTGCTGTTGGAGTTACTTTCTCTTTTTCTAATACAGATATAATTTATGCAGTTAGCCTAATCACACTTGTAACTTTTGCCTTATGTATAGTGGCTGTTTATGTTGGTAAATATCTAGGTGGTTATTTAGAAGATAAAGCTGAATACTTAGGTGGGTTTATATTAATAGCTTTAGGATTTAAAATACTAATAGAAGGATTAGCTTAATATAAAATGACTTTTACAAAAGAACAAGAAGAGATTATTTTCTCAAAAGAGCCATCTTTTAAAATAAATGCTGTAGCAGGTAGTGGTAAAACCACTACTCTCTTAGAGTATGCAAAACAAAACAGACATCTAAAGATTTTATATCTAGCATATAATAAATCCCTTCAACAATCAATCCAAAAAAAGCTAAATGAATACAACTTATCAAACATGAGTATAAGCACTATTCACTCTTTAGCTTACAATAAAATAGAAGCTTACAGATACAATCTTGCCCATGATTTAAAGGTACAAGTAATTGAAAGAGTCTTATGTTCTTTTGAACAAACAGTAAATCAAAGAAATAACTACTACCCTATTCCTGAATATATTGCTCTTATGAAAGACTTAGTAAACTTTTATTGTAATAGTTCATTGATAGCCCTTGATTTAAAACTTATAGAAAACTATAAAAAACAATCAGATTTAAGTGCTAAAATTTTAGAGCTTATCAACAAAGATACTTCAAGAGTATTGGCTCATCTAAAACATATCTTATCTTCTATGAAAAACAAACAAATAGATGCAACCCATGACTTTTATCTAAAGATGTTTTATCTAAACAAAAAAATCAGCTCAAACCTTGGATATGATTTGATTTTAGTAGATGAAGCTCAAGATATTTCAGATGTGATGATAGGAATAGTTGAATCACAAAACTGTAGAAGGGTTTATGTGGGTGATTCTTTTCAACAAATCTACTCTTTTAGATATGCAATAAATGCCTTAAATAAAATAGATTTACCAAGTTTCAATCTTACAAAGAGTTTTAGATTTTCAAATGAATATGCAAAAGACTTACAAAGAAGAATCAATAGCCTTTATGAAAAAAATAGTACTAAACCTTTAAACATTTCAGGTATTGACTCAAAAACCTCTTTTCATAGAAACTGTATAGATGAAGATAAACAATACACTATTATCTCAAGGTCAACTTTTGGTTTAATCCAAGAGTTAGTACAACATATTCACTCTGATAAAAAGTTCTATTTTGAGGGAGGATATAACTCTTATTCATTTATGAATCAAACTGTTTACTCTATTTTTTATCTAAAAGAGAAAAAAAATGATAAAGTAACCCTAGATGAAATAAAAGATTTCGAGTCAATCTATGAGTTAGAACAGTTTGCTAAAGATACAAAAAATCAAGACTATTTAAACATCATAAAATTTATCAATACTTATGGAGATAATATCTTTGATATAAATAAAAAAATCAAAGACAGACTTACCACAAACAAAGAAGAAGCCAATATTATCTTTACAACAACCCATAAATCAAAGGGTTTAGAGTATGACCAAGTTTTAATGACAAATGATTTTATCACAAAAAAAGAGATAAGCAATCCAAAAACTAAACTATCTCACTTAAGAATAAATGAAGAGTTAAATATCTATTATGTAGCAGCTACAAGAGTTAAAAAAGCTATTGATTTAGCTTCACTAAATCTTGATTATACTTATAAAGAAGGTGATGTAGTAAGCTCTGTTGGGAAACCAAAATATGCTAAAAAAACAAGTGATAAAAAAATGAAAGACTTACAAGAAGAGTGGCTTAAAAAAAATAGAGTAAAGAGAGTTGATGCGTTCTAAACTTATAGTTTTAGTAGCATTTATTTTGGCTGCTCTTAGCTATCAAACAGTAACAAAAAAAACTGATTTTCAAATCTCTTTTTATCATTGGAAAAACAGCTTCAATGAAAAAAGTGTAAAAGAGAAACTTTACATAAAAGTCTTAGATATTTCCTACTCAAGTAAATTAGAGTTTGTTAAAACAAGATTTACTCAAGAAGTTCCAAAAGACTTTATTCCTACTATTTATATCACAAATGAAGCTATGAAAAATATCAATTTCAAAAAAATAAGTAGCCTAATTTTAGAGCAAACAAAAGCTTATGAGTTTAGTGAACTTCAAATAGATTGTGACTGGTCACTTCTAAGTAAAGCTAACTATTTTGATTTACTAAAAGAGCTTAAAGTAAAATCAAACAAAAAGATTAGTGCTACAATAAGACTTCATCAAATAAAATACTTTTCAAAAACAGGTGTTCCACCCGTTGATTATGGGGTTTTAATGTACTACAATATGGCAAATATCACAGATATAAATACAAAAAACTCTATTTTAGATAACAATATTGCAAAGAAGTACCACTATAATTTTGATGAATATCCTCTAAGACTAAAACTTGCACTTCCTTTATACTCACAAGCAGTAAGGTTTAGAAAAGATAAACCTTTGGATATTTTTGAAGGTCTTAAAGAAGAGGACTTTGATAAACACTTTATCAAAATAGATACAAATCTTTATGAAGTTAAAAAAAGTATCTATTTTAAAAAGAAATATATCTATAAAGGTGATATTTTCAGACTTGAAGATAGTTCAAAAGAAGATATAGCTACTGCAATAAATGACTTTTTTTCATTAAGTAAAAAACCTTTTAATGAGATAATCTTTTACAGATATTCATACAAAAATAAATATAATCTAAACAATTTAATCAAGGATAATTTATGATTTATAAAATAGTATCTTTAGTTTTAGCCTTTACAATAAACTTACTTGCTTGTGCTTCAGGCTGGGATTTTCATGATAAACAGTTTGTTTTTTTAGAACCAAGAGAACTTCCTTTTTCTAATCATTCTGGAAATCTAAAAGATTCAGCTATTTACAATCAAATTCAAAGAGATTATGAAAAAAGAAATAAACAAGCAAACCTAAAAGAGTGGCAAAATCAATTTGCTAAAAAACTATCAATACAAGAAATAGAAAAAATAGTTTATAAAAGAGAAAATCTTCATCTAGTAAAGAATAAAGAGATTTTAGAGTATTTAGATTTTGTAGAAGAACAAGAGGCTTTAGTTGCCCCATATTATTACTATTTTCATAAGAAAAAAAAGAAAATTAATCCAGATATTCTAATATCAAAAGCACTAAAGAAGATTGATAAAATAGACTCTCAGTATTTAAAACTAAGATATTTTTATTTAGCTTTTAGACTAGCCCATTATAAAAATAAAAATGCTATTGAAGTTTATGAAAACTATAAGTACCTTTTAGAAAACAGTGAAAAAACAATAGTGAAAGAGTGGATAGAAGCACTATATGCAGGAGCTTTAATAAAAGACAAACAAATTGCATTAGGTGTTTATAGATTTACAAAATTATTTGATAAATCAAAAATAAACTGGCAATTAAGTTTTTACAATTTCTATCATATAAACACAAATGAACTATGGGAAGATCTTCAAAAATTAGCAAAATCAAAGGAAGAAAAAGAGAAATTCATAACACTTAGAGCTTTAAATGATAATGCAAATACTCTAATAGAACTTCAAAACCTATATGAATTAAATCCTAACTCAAAATGGTTTGACTTTATACTTTATAGACAGCTTTTATATACTCAACACTTTTTTGATGAGCATACTTTATATGAAAGAGATTTCCAAATAAAAGAGTATATAAGTTTTTTAGAATCAGTAGATAAAGAAGATATGTATTTAGTTAAACTTGCGCTTTCATACTTCTATTTATTTGACAATCAGTTATCAAAAGCAGAAGAATTATCAAATAAACTTCTTCAAACAAATAATAATCATGAATCAAAAACATTATCTTACATAATTTATTTAAACAAATTAAAAGATATTACTTTAAAAGATGAAGATGAAATATTTACGAAGATGAATAAACTTTTAGAGGAACATAAAGAGCATAAAATTCATAGTAATGATATTTTCAACTATACATTTAAGAAACTTGAAAAACTTTATTACTCTAAAGATAATCAACTAAAAACAATTTTAAGTGCTTCAGTCAATAGTTTAAGTACTACTGTTTTTGATTTAGAAACTATAAATGAATTTGAAGAGTTTTTAAAAAGTAATCCCAAATCAAAATTAGAAGAGTTTTTTATAAAAACGTTTAAAGAAGATTCTCAATCTATATCTTTTAAAAATACTAACACTAAGATTTTAATAAATAATTTACTATTTAAAGAAGCTTTAAATAGTAAATCTAAAATATTAGAAGAAAAAATAGAGTTCAATCCTTTTAATGTAAATATAAAAGGAAACAATAGAGAAGGCAAACAACATATCTATACACTAAAAGAGTTCCTAGAAAAAATATTAATTATAAAAGAGCAAATAGAAAAAAAACCAAATAGCGTAATGGATAACTATTTATATGCAAATGCTTTATATAATCTAAGCTATTTTGGAAATTCAAATACTCTTACAACTGTTTATAGAAGTGTTTACTCTTTTAAAGAAAAGCCCTTAGAAGAGCAAAAAGTAAAATTATCTATTAAACACTATAAAAAAGCTTTAAATCATGCAAAGAATAAAGAGTTTAAAGCAAAGATAGTCTATATGCTTGCAAAATCAGAACTTGCACTATATGATATAAAGTTTTCACAAAAAAACAACCCCTACTATCTTACTGATAAAGAGAGTTATAGTTTAGAAAGACACTGGTATTATTCAAAATCAAAGATTTATAAAAAGTATATTGAAAATGGATATGGTGAGTTCTTTAAAATCTTAGATGAAAAATATAAAGATACAAAATACTATGAAGAGCTTATTAAAGAGTGTGCTAATCTAAGAATATATAAAAAAGAAATTAGGTAACATTCAAACATAAATAAACAAGGAAGAAAATGCAATATTTCGGAACATTTGAAACAAAATATGAAGAAGTTTTTTTAACTTCTAGTTATATGTATTTCAATTATGATGATGAAGACATCATCACAGAAAAAGAGTTAAAACAAAAAATCAAAACAAATAAAGATAGAAAGAAAAACATCGTTGGTACAATTTATCTTTATAATCCGGTAGTTACACCAGTTGGGTATGATTCAAATAGTTTTCTTTTAGATCAAGATTTTGATAAATGGGGTGATTTAGTTGAAATCAAAGGTGAAAGTTATATAACTATCTTTAAACAAGCTATGCAAGAGAAATGTAAAGGTAAACTTGTAGAAATCAAGAACCTATTTAATTTAGTTGAACAAAATATTGATGCTTCATCTTTACTTATGAAGTTCAATTCTGATTTAGAAAAATACAATTCATCACAAAATACAGAATTTGATAGAGATATTATGTATTTAGATGCTGCAAATCTTATTCCAAATGGAAAGTTTGTATTTTTTGCATGGGGAGATAAAATTAATGATAAAGAATTCCCTTATATCAATGAGTATGCTAAGACATTATATGAAAATGTTTTAAAACTTGGTAAAAAAGAAGTTTTTGTATATAAAGAAGAAAAATCAAAAGAAGGTGCGATTGAGTACTTACAATTTTCGAATCCTGTACAAAATATTAAGAATAAAAACACAATTAGTGAAGCAATTAAAAAAGCTTTTGAGGAATTTCCACCAGTTCCTACAGCATATAAGTAGAAAAAGATTAGATAATAATAGTCTTTTTCTTTTTTTTGAAAAAAAATTGATTTTTTCTATTACTTTCAGGTTTCTTTAATAAACAACCTATTATAATTTCACCCACATAAGCGATTGGGGTATCGCCAAGCGGTAAGGCCACGGTTTTTGGTATCGTTATTCGGGGGTTCGAATCCCTCTACCCCATCCATTATGTAAACATATCATCGGTGAGGTTGGAGAGTGGTCAAATCCTGCGGATTGTAAATCCGCCGCCTACGGCTTCGAAGGTTCAAATCCTTCCCTCACCACCACTTAAGTATGGTTCGATAGCTCAGTCGGTAGAGCAAAGGATTGAAAATCCTTGTGTCGGCAGTTCGATTCTGCCTCGAACCACCACTTATAAATAAATATACACTGTGCGAGTGTGGCGGAATAGGTAGACGCGTGGGACTTAAAATCCCATTCCGGTTTCGGAGTGTGAGTTCGATTCTCACCATTCGCACCACCCTTTTTAAATCAACAATCAAAACTTATTTCAATTTAATCAAAAAAACAAAATCAACTTTAAATATATTTTATTTTATAAAACAAGCCCTTTATAGGACTTATCTTAATT
This sequence comes from Arcobacter pernae, assembly GCF_049472135.1. NCBI lineage: Bacteria > Pseudomonadati > Campylobacterota > Epsilonproteobacteria > Campylobacterales > Arcobacteraceae > Arcobacter > Arcobacter pernae. The sequence continues at coordinate 7,994 of NZ_JBMOVV010000018.1, read as the reverse complement.
TTTCAAGAATAGATATTAAATGATTAGATATATCAATTAACTCTTTTGAAACTTTTAAATTTTCTTGAGCTTCTAAATCAGCTTCTTGTGAATTTGATGAAACTTGTATCATCTTATTACTAATTTCATTTACCTCAGAACTTACTTCTTTAGTTATATGAGTTACTTGTGTTGATATTTTATGTTGCTTATCAACAGAGTCAGATATATTTGTAGACATAGATACTATTTCTTCAATAGTATTATCAATACTTTGAATAGAATCCAAAGAATCCTTTACAAGTGTTTGTATATACTCTATTGCTTTTGTAATCTCATTTGCTGCGTCATTTGATCTATTTGCCAAGTTTCTTACTTCTTGTGCAACTACTGCAAATCCTTTACCAGCTTCACCTGCTGTTGCTGCTTCTACTGCAGCATTTAATGAAAGAATATTTGTTTGAAATGCAATTTGTGAGATTATATCAATCGTATCTCCAATTTTTTGAGACTCTTCATCTAACTTTAAAATTGCATTTGTAGTATCTTTTGACTTAGTTAAAGCAATATTTGAAATATCCTTACCTTTCTTTGTTGAAGAAGATATTTCTTCAATTGAAGATAACATCTCTTGAATTCTTGATGAGACACTTGATAGTGATTCATTAATATGTTCAGTAGATGTTGTAACTTCTTGTGTTTCAGACATTGTTTGCTTTGTTCTTTTAGTAATTGAATCAGAAGTATTTGCAAGATCTGATAATGATTTTCTTAAATCAACTATATTTTCATCAACCAATAACATATTCTTTTTTATATTAGTAATATCAGAAGCATATTTTACAATCTTAACAACTTTACCATCTAGACCAATAATTGGATTATATGTAGCTCTTATATAAATATCATCACCATTTTTATGAACTCTTTTATACTGTCCAGAATCAAACTGACCATTATTTAGTTTTTCCCAGAAGTTTTTATACTCATTTGAGTTCTTATACTCTTGTGTACAAAAAATACTATGATGTTTACCTACTATTTCTTCTAAAGAGTATCCTGTAGTTTCTAAAAAGTTTTTATTTGCTGAAAGGATTGTTCCTTTAGTATCAAACTCTATTACTGCTTGAGATTTATTGATAGCTTCTACTTGTCCTTCATTATCTAAACTTTTTAGTTTTTTAGCTGTTATATCTACTGCAAACTTTACTACCTCAAATACTTTTCCATTTGAATCTTTTAACGGTGTATATGAAGCTTGGATATATATTAAACCTCCATCTTTTTTAACTCTAGTAAACTCAGAAGACTGAGCAACACCCAATGATAGTTCATTCCAAAACTTTTTATAATTATCACTTTTAACATAAGTCTCTTCACAAAAAATCTTATGTTTTTCTCCTACAATTTCATTTAGTTCATATCCTAATGCATCTAAAAAAATTTTATTAGCATCTAAAATAGTTCCATCAGGAGTAAAACTAATTTCTGCGTAATTATCTTCAATAGCCCTTAATTTGGCCTTTTGTCTTTTTGACATAAATATTGACATTCTATTATTTTCTCTTTTATAATTTTTTTTATTATTTAAAATTATAATGATTATATCTAATCTAATAATAAAATCTACTTATATTTATATTAAGCTATTTCTTAAATATACTTTTATTAAACTATGATAAAATAGTATATTAAAATAATTTATTATAAAGTGACATAAGCTATGACTTCATTGAATAAAATCGAAAATATAATTGAGAGTGATTTTTTCAACAATTGCCCTACTTCAGCTATTATTTTTGAGGATAAAGAGTTAAATAAATTAGTAAATATCTCAAAAAATATCAAAACACTAACTTCTTATAATAAAAGTGATTTTATTTCAAATAATATTTCATTTAAAAACTTAATTATAAAAGAAGATTTAGAATTAATTATAAGAGAAATAGCTACAAATGAAAATACCAACTTTGAACTTCCAGTTTTTACAATAATAAACAAGAATAATAATCCTGTTTATGTAAAAGCAAATTTCTCAAAAGAAAAAGAGTTTTATCTTTTATATTTAAATGATATAACTAAAGAGTATAAAGAAAAAACTATTTTAGAAACGGAAAAAAATAAACTTGATTCTATTATTCATGTTTTACCTGATTTACTTTGGATAAAAAATAAAGAAGGTGTTTACCTAACATGTAATAAAAGGTTTGAAGATTTCTTTGGAGCAAAGCAAAAAGATATATTAGGTAAAACTGATTATGATTTTGTAGATAAAGAACTAGGAGACTTTTTTAGAAAACATGACCTTAAAGCAATGAAAAGTAAAAGACCTGTTTCAAATTTTGAAGAGCTTACATTTGCAAATGATAATCACATAGAGTATGTATTAACACAAAAAACAAAAATATTAAATAATAAAAATGAGCTTTTTGGTGTTTTAGGAATAGCAAGAGATATTACAGAGATTAAAAAACTTCAAGATAATATAGAGAATGAAAAGCTTAAATACAAAAAGCTCCTTGAACACTCTTCTGATGCAATTTTTATAGTAAATGAAGAAGCTAAAATTATGCAATGTAGTAAACAATTTTATAAAACTTTAGGTTACACAAAAAAAGAAGCTTTAAACTTACATGTATGGGATTTTGAAGCTAATCATGAAAAAGAATTGATTCTTCAAAATGTAAAAAATGTTTTAAAAAATCCACTGATGTTTGAATCAAAATATAAAAGAAAAGATGGAAAACTTATTGATGTATCTATTAGAATAGCATCCGTAGAGATTGAACATCAAACTTATATTTATAGTTCTTTTAGAGATATTACAAAAGAAAAAGAGCTTCAAGAAGAACTAATCAAACAAAAAAATGAACTTGAAACAATCTTCAATTATACACAAGATAGTATAGTAATAATAGATGAAAACCATAAACTAGTTAATTTTAATGACTCATTTTTAAAGCTAACACAATACACAAAAAAAGAGCTTTTAAATAGTGATTATAAAGAGTTGATTTCAAAAGAAGATAAAGCTAAATTCTTATTAGCAATAAATGAAGCTTTAAAACTAGAACATTCAGAATATTTTGAAAAAACTATTTTTGTAAAAGATGAAAAAAGAGTAGTTGTTAGTATTTGTATTTCTTCATTACCTAAAAAAAATAAGTTCTTACTAACAATAAAAGATATTACAAGCAAGAAAACTTTAGAAAAACAATCAAAATTAGCCTCTATGGGTGAGATGATAGGTAATATTGCTCATCAATGGAGACAACCTTTAAGTGTTATTACAATGAATGCAAGTGGATTAAAACTTCAATCTCAAATAAATACAATAGAGCAAAAAGATATTGATAATTGTGTTGAAAATATTATGAAACAAGCTAAATATCTATCAAATACGATTGACAACTTTAGAAACTTTATAAAAGATAATAGAGATGAAATCAAAGAAATCTCTCTTAAAAGTGTAATTGAAGATACTTTAAACCTAGTAAATGCCTCTCTTAAAAACAATTATATTGAGTTAGTATTAGATATAAAAGATTATGAGATACTCGGGAATAAAAATGAGTTGGTTGAAGCATTTATAAATATAATAAATAACAGTAAAGATGCATTAAAACAAAATATAGAAAAAGAAGATGATAGATTTATTTTTATAAAAACTATTAAACATACAAATGAGTTAGAACTTCTAATTTATGATAGTGCAAACGGTATTCCTGAAAATATTATAGATAAAATATTTGAACCATACTTTACAACAAAACATAAGTCCAATGGAACAGGCCTTGGATTAGCTATAGTTGATAGAGTATTAAGACAAAGACATAAAGCACAAATTAATGTGTTTAATAAAAATTTTAAATATAATAATAAGAGTTATAAAGGTTGCTGTTTTAGTATTTTATTTAAGCAGTGATTATATTTTTGATACTATTTAAATACTTTTTTAATATATAATGAAAAAATTGATAAAAGGATTAGCTTGAAATTAGAAGAAATGAAAATTATTTCTATTGATGATAATGAAAACAATTTATTTTTAATAGAGGCTTTTTGTAATGATATGGGACTTAATGTAAAGAGTTTTTCTCAACCTTTGGATGCACTTTTATATGTACTAAACAACAAAGTTGACATGATACTTATTGATTATATGATGCCTCAACTAAACGGTTTAGAATTTATAAAAGAGTTTAGAAAAAACAATACTAAAACACCTATTATCATGATAACTGCAGCAAATGACCAAGATGTACATAATGAAGCATTTCAAGCAGGAGCTAATGACTTTTTAAATAAACCTGTAAACTCTACACTTTTTAAAGCAAGAGTACTAAACCTTTTAAATCTATACAAAAATACTCTATTAATTGAAGATAAAGCAAAACTTTTAGAAGAAGAAGTTGCAACAGCAACAAAAGAATTAATCGAAAGAGAACATGAGACTCTAAATATTCTAGGTAAAACAGCAGAGTATAAAGACCCTGAAACAGCTTCACATGTTGCTAGAGTTGCCCACTATTCTAAAATGCTTGCAAGAGAGTATGGATTAAATGAAAAAGAACAAGACATCATCTATTTTGCTTCTCCTTTCCATGATTTAGGAAAAGTAGGTATTGAAGATAATATTTTATTAAAGCCTGGAAGACTTGATAAAGAAGAGTTTGAGGTTATGAAAACTCACGCTTCAATAGGATATGAAATTCTTAAAAACTCAAAAAGTGAGTACCTGCAAGCAGGAGCAATAATTGCAATAACTCACCATGAAAAATATGATGGTTCAGGTTATCCAAAAGCATTACAAGGTGAACAAATACATATCTATGGAAGAATTGTAGCTATTGTTGATGTATTTGATGCATTAACTTCACATAGACCTTATAAAAAAGCTTGGACTTTTGAAGAGGCTTTAAATCTTCTAGTTGAAGAAAAAGGTAAACATTTTGATCCAAATATTGTAGATTTATTTATAAAAAACATTGAAGAAGTTAAAACAATATATAACTCATTTCAGGAAGAAAACTAAAAATGAATTTACTAAAAAAACTTTTAGGTCCTTTAGCTAATCCTTTTACAGGGCCTATTTTTGTAATTACAATTATCCTTACAATCTCTATGGTTTTTATTATTCCTAAATATACAGAAGAGAATAACAAAGAACAAATGGCTCAAAATGCCCAAGAGATTATAAAAAATCTAAAGGATACAAGAGCTTACTATACAAAACATGTTATTAGTAAACTTAAAAACAATGAGAATATAGATATAAACTATGACTATTTAGATAAAAATAATACTATACCTTTACCTGCAACACTACTACATGATTTAAGTGAGATTCTTCCTCAAAATAATATTCAAGTAAAAATGTATAGTAACTACCCTTTTCCAAATAGAGAAAATAGAGTTTTACAAGAACATGAAAAACAGACACTATCATATTTAGTAAATAATCCTTCAAAAATTTATAAACAAAAAATAGTACAAAATGGTGCAAAAGTTTATAAAGTTGCAATTGCTGATATTTTTACAGATATGTCTTGTGTAAATTGTCATAACAGTAGAGCAGACACACCTAAAAACGACTGGCAAATAGGTGATGTAAGAGGTGTTATTGAAGTTAGTATGCCATATAAAAATGAGTTTATATTAACTACACAACAAACACTAATTATGGTTTCAATACTAATTATATTTATTTTAATTCTAGCTATTCACTACAATGTTATATCAGAACTGAATAAAAAAGAGCATGCTAAAGCAAAAGAGACACTAGAAAATGAAGTTGAAAGTAGAACAACTGATTTAAAAAATGCAAATAAACTTCTAAGCCAATATAAAAGAGCCGTTGACTTAAGTGCCATTGTTTCAAAAACAGATAAAAATGGTAAGATTACTTATGTGAATGATGAGTTTATTAGAACTTCTAAATATTCTGAAAATGAGTTAATTGGTGAAAATCATAATATTGTAAGACATCCAGATATGCCAACAAGTATTTTTGAAGAGCTGTGGAATACTCTTTTAAATAAACAAATCTGGAAAGGTCAAATAAAAAATAAAGCTAAAGATGGTAGTGCATATTATGTAAATACTACTATTGTTCCTATTTTAAATTATCAAAACGAAATAGAAGAGTTTTTAGCAATCAGATTAGATATTACAGATGTTATTAATTCACAAATAGAAGCTCAAAAAGCGGATGAGGCGAAGTCAACATTCCTAGCAAACATGAGTCATGAAATTAGAACTCCTTTAAATGCTATTATTGGTTTCTCTGATATCCTTTGTAAATCTAAATCTTTAGATATTCATGGTGTTAAACAAGCTAGAATTATTCAATCTAGTGCTAACTCTCTATTATCTATTATTAATGATATCTTAGATATCTCTAAAATTGAAAGTGGTAATTTTGACATTACTATTGATAATACTGATTTATATTTTATCTCTGAGCATGTTATTGAGCTTTTCTCTAAAAATGCTATTGAAAAAAATCTTAAACTTATTTTCAACATTGACCATAGAATCCCTATGTGTATCTTAACTGATGGTGTTAGAATTAGACAAGTTCTTTCTAATCTTATCTCTAATGCTATCAAATTTACTCCTGAGCATGGAAAGGTTGAGCTTAATATCTCTTTAGAGTCTATGTCTAATAATAAAGCAACTATTAGTTTTGAAATTAAGGATACTGGTATTGGTATTCCTGAGGATAAGCTTGACAATGTATTTAAACCTTTTATTCAAGTTGACCACAAATCAACAAGAGAGTTTGAGGGTACTGGTTTAGGTTTAAGTATTTGTTCTCATATTATAGAAGCTTTAGGTTCTAAAATTGGTATTGAGAGTTCTATTGGTTTAGGTACTAGATTCTTCTTTGATTTATCTTTTGATGTTTGTGATGATTCTATTCATACTAACAAAGACTATTTACATCATTTAAACTTCAAAGTTGAAAATACTAAAAATGATTTATATCACTACATTAAAAGATATTTATCTATTTTTGGAACTATCAATATCAACAAGTCTTCATCTAAGGATATTTATATCTTTAATTACAACAAAGATGGTGATTTAGATGAGTTTAGAAAGCTTCACAAAGACAACCCTATTTTAATTCTATTTGAGTATGAAGAGGATTTATCTAAAGTTGTATTAACTGATAATGAACAAGCTTTATCTTTACCTTTCTATGCTTCTAAGGTTAATGATGCACTTCAAGAGTTACAGAAAAAAACTGTTGAGACTATTTCAATAGATGATGATAGCAATTTAGTTGATTCATTTACTGGTAATATTTTAGTTGCTGAGGACAATCTTGCTAATCAAGAGTTAATCTCTTATATTTTAGAAAGTTTAAATCTTAATTTCACTATTAAGCCAAATGGGAAAGAGACTTTAGATGAGTTTATTTCTAATCCAGAGTCTTACGATTTAATTTTAATGGATATTAATATGCCTGTTATGGATGGTATTGAGGCATTTAATGCTATTAGAGAGCATGAAAAGCAAAATGCTTTAGGTACTATTCCTATTATTGCTTTAACTGCTAATGCCATTAAAGGTGACAGGGAAAAATTCTTAAATCTTGGTATGAACGAGTATTTATCTAAACCTGTTAATACAAGCGAGTTAAAGTTTTTATTTGAAAAGTTTTTAAATAAGAATAATATTTCTGAAAAGATTGAAGAGAGTTCTTTAGAGGACAATAGTTCATCTAATACTTCATTTCAGATTGATGTTCAAAAGGTTATAGATAAACTTGGTGTATCTGAGAATATTGCTTTAATGATTATTGAGAAGTTTAAAAAGGAAATTCACAAGGATTTAGATGAGTTAAAGTTAGCTATTGAGAATAAAGATTCTGAATCTATCTCTTCTAAGGCTCATTATATTAAAAACTCTTGTTTAAATCTTGCTTTAGATGATATTTGTAATCTTCTTCAATCTTTGGAAGATAACTCTGATCTATCCTTTGATGACATTAATGATATTTTTAA
>NZ_JBMOVV010000017.1:0-29453 GCF_049472135.1 Arcobacter pernae | reverse complement strand
ACTAAGCTTCCGCCTGTTGTTATATCAGACTGTGTATCATAACTTGTTGTAAGCGTAGCTACTCCTGTAACATCCACTCTATTTACCTCTACATCTACACTATTTACTTCTATTGCATTTGCTTCTGTGATATATACATCTGATCCACTATTTACTGTTATTTCATCTACTGCTGTATTTAAGTGATTACTTCCTTCACCTATTGTACTTCCTGTTTTTATCAATAACTCATTTGCTGTAATTAATGAACTTCCATCTATATCACTTAGTGTTGTTCCTGCATAAATACCTACATCTGCTGTTCCTGCATTTACGCTATCTGTAGTTACACTTCCATTTGTTGCTTCTATAATGATATTTCCATCATTAGTTTGGATAGTTGTTCCATCTATCATTGTTATTGAATTATTTGCAAGAACATCTATTGTTTTACTACTTGTTGATGTTGTTACATTTGCATTTAGGTTTACACTTCTTCCTGCGTTTAATGAAACATTACCTGTACTTAATAAGGCTGCTCCTATTGTGATATCAGATGCTGTTCCTATTGCTTGAAGTAATATATCTCCATCTGAACTTGTATTTGTTGTTATTGTTCCTGTTGTTGTAATTGTTCCTTCTTCTGTTACGATTACTACATCACCGTTTGTACCTTGTGAATTAATTGAAGAAATTATTAAGTCATCATCTTCTTCTAGGAATATATCTCCACTTGTTATATTTGTTAAAGAGATTGTTGATACATCTGTATCTATTTCATCACTATTTGTTCCTATTCCTGTTGTTGCACTTAATGTTGCTTCATTTGCTGTGATATTTGCATTTTCACTACTTAAGTTATCACTTATTGCTAATCCTGCTATTACTGTTACATTTCCTGTTGTATTGATAATTGCTACTTCTACATTTGAACTTGCGTTATATGTAATATTTCCTGCTGTTGAGTTTGTCTCTTTTATATCATTCATTATGATACTTCCAGATGTAGCTATTACACTTATATCTCCATTTACTGATGTAATATTTCCACTTTGTGTAATATCTCCTGAGTCAACAACAATATTTATTACACCATCACTACTATTTTGTGTGATTCCTTTTATTTCTAGTGTATCTGTTTCTTGTAGGTATATATCACCACTTGTATTATTTGTTAGTGTGATATTTGCTACTGTTGTATCTATATCATCAGAGTTTGTTCCAATTCCTGTTCCTGCTGTTATTGTTAATGATGTTGTTCCACCTAGGATATTTGACGCTTCACTACTTAAATTATCTAGTACACTTCCTCCTGCTGTTAATGTTACAGAAGCATCAGCTTCAACAATAGATAAAGAAATATCATTTGCAGCTGTAAGAGAAATAGAACCATTATTATTAGTTGCATCCATTGAACTGATTTTAGTTCCATCTATCATTAGAATACTTGCACTATTTGAAGTAATAGCTACTGCTCCACTTCCTTGTGCTAAAGTATTTGAAATATCTGCATTTATATTTACATTACCATCTGTAACTAAATTAATCTCTCCACCTACAGCTGTTATTGTATTATTAATATTAAGATCAGTATTTACTCCTGTATCTTTAGCTGTAATATTTAATGTTCCACTTCCTTTGATATCAATACCTGAACCATTTACATCACCTAACGCACTTGAAACAGTAGTTGCACTATCAAGAACTGTAATATCACCATTTTCAGTAGTAATTGTAGTATTACCTGTACCAGTTGCACTTGACTGAGATACTTTAATAATATTTACATCTTGAATACCAGTTGCTCCATTAGAAACATTAATATTATTATCAACAATATTAAGAATTACATTACCATCACCACTATTTTCAACAGATAAATTATCTATTAATAATGCTTGTAAATCCATTCCTGATTGTGCATATAAACTTAAAGTATTTGCTTTTATATATTCAGATTCACCAAGTTCACCATCATGTCCAAAGTTTTCATAATCTAACTGAACAATTTTTCCAGTTTGAGAATAGATACTAATATCTTCTAAGCTATCAGTAGTTCCTGCTGTAATTTGGTTATAAATTTCTACATTGCTATAGGCTTCAAGATGTAAATCACCTAATGTTTTAAGTGTATAATCACTAGTTACACCATCTTCAACAATAATCTTATTACCATATAAGTATGCAGTATCTAAGAATGTATATGCATTTGCATTCTTTTGCCCAAGGAAGATATCTCCTAATCCAAAGTCTGCTCTATCACCATTGTTGTAACCTATTTTGATAGAATCAAAACCATCTTTAATTAATGACATTTCAGTATAAGTAAGCTCTAAAACCTCATCAGGGTTTACAGCGTTATCCATCATACTAGCAATTTCAATATCAAAAGTTTTTTCTGCTGGTCTAATAGTTAATGTTCCATTATTTGTTGATTTTACAACACCTGCAAAGTCTACACTATTTCCTTCTAAGAAAATATCTCCTGTTACAGTAACTGTACCTTTGAAGTCAATGCTATCTGCATTTTCGATATATAAGTCACCATAAATTAAAATATCTTCTCTAAATGATACATCTCCTGATGCATCAATTTTTAAGTCACCATTAACTACTACTTCTTTATAGAAGTCAATATCTCTACCATTTACTTCTAAGTACTCTAAAGCGTCATTACTTCCAACTTTACCTGTAATATTTACATCAAGTTCAGCATCTACAATAAGCTTATCATCACCTGTTATACCATCACCATCTAAAGTATGAGATACATGATCTCCTAATGTGATATGAGAATCAACTGAAGTTATAACTACTGTATTATCAGTTTGTTCACTACCATCTATTTTAATAGAGTCATTAATATAAACAGAAGAATCAACTGTCATATCTGAACTAATTGTAGTAGTAAATCCTGAACCATAGATTTTTAAGCTTGAATCATCATTGATAACTAAATCTCTATTTACAAAAATCTCACCACCAATTTGAGGATTCATAATTACTAAATCATCTTGGAAAGTAATCGTTTCTACAGTATCGTCTTCATCTTTATCACCAAAGTAGATTTTATTTGCACTTGTACTGCTACCAATAATAATCTCTTCAAAACCATTTTCAAGGTTTGCAATTTCTGATTTATCTAACTGTAAAGCCTCAAGTAAAACAGGATCTGTAATATAATCTCCAATTGCAATATTTGCATATGGATTAATAGTTGAAATATTTAATACACCACCTGCACTTCTTACTGACTCATCAATATTAATATCAGATGAAATAATCTCAATATCTTCACCACTTGCATCAACTGCATCTGTAATTGTTTGTTCAGCATTATAAGCTAAAGTAGTTACATTTGTAGCTCCTGCTTTTGAACCTGCTTTTTCACTTTTTACTACTTCTACACTATCCATAGCTGTTACAAAGATTTCATCTCTATTTGCACTATACATAGTTAATTTTTCAGCATCAACTAATACAGTTAATGCAATCTTTTCTAAAAGTTCTCTTTTTGCTTGTTCTTCTTGTGTTTCAATACCAACAAATGGATCATCTATACTTCTACCACCGATATTCTCTTTAGCTTCTAAAGTTATCTTTCCTTCTGTTGTTTGAATATAAGCACCTGCAATACCTTTAAGAACTGTTCCATTTGCAAAATATTGTTGTTCTTCATAAGGTGTAGCATTTGCAACAACTATTTCACCTGTATTTTTATCAATATCAAATTTAAAGTTTTTAAACACCCAAACAAGGTCTTCATTGAAGTCATAATTATCATTTGCTGGATTATTTTCCATAACCCAATCTAAAGATGTAATATCATTTAAAATAGCCCCATTATTTGCAGCTATTAAAATATCACCTAAACCATTTACAAAAATGTCTTCTTTAAGTGTCACATCTCCTTGTTCTGTTGTAATACTTACACTTCCACCTGTTGTATTAATATCAGCATTTAATGTAAAGAAATTAGTTGTATCATTTCCTCCTGCGTATAGTGTAATATTTCCACTTGTTGAACTAATTCCATCTTTTTGTACAGTAATAGAACCATCAACAGTTTCTAAAGTAATTACACCTGAACCATCTTGAGTAATCTTACTAATTTCAATATCGTCTAATTCAGAGATTAAAATATCTCCTGTTGTACTATTTGTTAAAATTAACTCTTTTACATTAGTTTCGATAGCTTCAAATTCTCCACCACCAATACCATTGGCAGCGTTAATTTCAACAGTTTCATTTACAGCAACAATATCAATAGTACTATCTTCGCTATCATAAACATAACCACCACTATTTATAACAATAGCTGCTTGAGAACCTCCATTATCACTAAATTGACTTTGAAGTTTTCCAATAGTCATATCAGAGCCAGAAGTTAATGATAAAATTCCAGTTCCACTGTTAAATACAGTTTCTGCATTCATTTCAAGAACACCACTTCCACTGTTAATACTTACATTTCCAGCAGTATTTGTAATATCACCTTGTGCACTAAAGCTCATACCGTTTGAAGCGATTAAACTAATAGCACCATTTTCACTCTCAATTGAATTATTCAGAGTTAATGTTCCAACATTCATGCTAATAACAGCAGCATTAGTAGCTTCAATATTATCATTGTATACAACACTTCCACCAGCTGTAAGTGTTAAGTTAAAGTCTGTATTATTTTGGTCTAGTCTGTTTACAATTACATCATCAGTTTCATTTATAGTAACCTCACCATTAGCTTCAATATCTAAAGTATCTGCTTCTAGTGTTAAGTTAACACTTCCACCTGAACTTATTGTAACGTTAGCAGAATCAGTTAAACCAGTAATAATTACAGAACCTGTTGCCGTAATATTAATATCTCCAATTGAAGCATCATTTGTAAAGTTAAGTGTAATATCACCATCAATAACAATATCTAAATCTCCACCATTCATATCTAAACTAGAGATTGTTAAATCACCTGTTTGCTCAATAGTTACATCACCACTTCCTACTACATCTAAAACTAATGTATCTACTTTACTAATAACTGAGAAGTCATCTTGAACAGTAACATCTAAAGTACCAGCAGTAATTGTTCCTCCAAGAGTAATTCCACCAGTTGAAGCATCTAAAGTAACTTTTTTATCTGCATCTACAGTTAAGTCTGAAACAATTACTAAATCTTCCCCAGCAGTAAAGGCTAAATCATTCTTTCCATCACTACTAAATTTAGCAACTGTTAATGTTTCATTAGTTGTAATATCCACAGCTGTTGTTACAACTTCTGGAATAATTAATACCTTATCTCCTGTATATGTTTTTGCCTCATAACCAGCTGTATCTTTTTCAATTGTTGTAGCATCAACACTAACTCCATTTGGTTGAGTATTAGCAATCTCTATATCTACAAGAGATAATCCTCTGTTATTAGTATTTCCTGCTCCACTTAAACTAACATATGAAGTTGAAAGGTTTTTAATAAATACTTGAGAACCAAATACATCAACAGCTTGTTGTTCTTTATTAAAGATAGCTAAATCTTCAGCATCAGTTGGAGTAGCTGTCATTGCACTATTTTTAGAGTTGTTAATAAGCTCACTTATTATTCCTGCTGAGTTTAATACAATAGAAGTATTTGCTTTCTCTGCACCTGCATTTGCACCTGACTCAACATAATCAACTCTTAAATTACCAGCTGAACTTAAGAAAATATCATTACCACTAAACTGTGATTTATAATCTTCACTTGCTAATCCATCAGAAACATTAGACGCAGAAGTTAATCCTGAATCAACATTTGCAATAAAGCTTGTATAATCAGTATTCATATTAGAAGCTTCTGTACTAATATTTGTCTGTAACTCAGCTAGTTTTGTTGTAACTTTTGCTTCTGTTTTATCAACACCTTCTAAACTTAAGATAGCATATAAAGCTTCTTGCTTTTGAGTAACTATAGAACTATAAGTATCTTCTTTTGCATCATATGCATCTTGTGCTGCATTTACAGTTTCTTGTGCTGTTTCTTTTTCTGTAAGTTTATTATTATATGTTTCACTAGCTGAACTCATAGTATCAAATTTTGCTAAAGTGTTCACTCTTAAATCATCAATTAATGAATATTCACTTGTATTTAAAGTTGTTGTAGCTGTAGTTAAAGTACTATTATCTAAAGTTGCAGTAACTCTAGTAATACTTGATGAACTAAGAGAAGGAATAGTTCCTAAACTTGAAGTATTAGTTCCATCAGCTTCAATTGCTGTTTTATAAGCATCTACTTTAGAATTAAATGTATTTACAGCTGTATAGTAAGCATCTACTTTATCATGGTAAGTTTGAATACTCGTATTATAGTTTTTAGCTGCTGTAATATAATTAGATAATGCTGTTTCGTACTCAGTAACTGCCGCCTTATAGTCAGCTAATGCTGTAATTACATTTGTTTGTGCTGTTTCTATATTAGCTAATGCTGTATTTATTTGCGTTTCTGTAGCAGATGAAGATAATGAAGTATAGGCAGCTTGTGCTGTTTCTAATGCAGAGATTGCATCAAAGTAATCTACTACCTCACTTACAGATGAATCCGCATTTGCCATTGAAATTTTTGCAGTAGCTGTATCTAAAGCTGTTTTAGCCGATGTAATTGTACTACTATTAATATTTGAAAGTGCCGTTGTAACTGCACTTAATGCAGTATTTGCAGCAGATAATGCATCATCTGCTGCTGTTTTAGCAGTTCCAACTGCCGAAGCACTTCCAGAATATAATGCTTTTGCATCTGTATAATAAGTTTCTGTATCAGCTTTATATGTATCTATATTTAAATCATATGAATCTATATTAGTTTTATATGTATTTAAAGATGATGTATCATAAGCACTTAAGGCATTCTCAAAATTAGTATTTGCAGTTTTATAAGCTGCAAAATCTGTATCATATGTTGAAACTTTAGTACTGTAAGATGCTGGTATAGTATAAGAACTTGCATTTGAAATTAACGTTGAATAACTACCATCTCCTAAATTTAAAGCAGATAATAAACTATCTGCAACATTAGAGAATAAAGCTTTTCTATCTAATATCTTATCTTTTTCAATATGAATATCTCTTAACGATGTGTTATTTTCATCTGCTTCCCAATTTGTTAATGCAACTTTTACTTCATCCTGTGCATTTTGTTTTTCTAAATCAAACTCTGTTTTTACTAGTTTTAAAGCTTGTAAATCAGTTAAAGTATACTCTGATTTATAATAAGTAACTCTATCATTGATAATATTAGTTATTACTGCTGTTTGTAATTCCTCTGCTGAATTAAAATCAGCTAGAGCATTATCATATGCAGTTTTTAGAGGAGTAATTTCTCCTTCTATTGTCGTTAAATTTGAAGTTGCAGTATCTAATGCTGTTTTCTCTGCACTATCTGTTTGGAAATCAGATAAAGTTGATTTTGCCGTATCTAATTCTGTTTTAGCTGCATTTGCTTCGTTGTATAATGTTATAGCCTCTTTTAAAACAGATATTCCTTCATAAAGATCAACTGCACTTGTAATTAATTTACCTATTTGTGCTATTTCAAGAGCTTTTTCCATTGCTGTTTCATAATTTGCACTTGAGTAAGCTGTAGTGTATGCTGTTTTTAAAGCAGATAATGCAGTATCATCAATTTGTGAAATTCTTGAAGCATTAATAGCACTTGCATCTCCTGAATCTACAGCTGTAATTGCACTATAAACATCTAATGCTCCACCTGCTGTAATATCTATTTTTCCGTTATTTGCATAAACATTTTTAACTACTAAATTATCAGCCTCGTTTATTATGATGCTTCCTACATTAGAAGATACTGCATCTACTGTTTTAACTAAAGTATTTAATAACATTCCACCTTTTGCAACAGCGATTAAGTCTGTAGCAATAAATACTGAACTGTCATCACTACTTATATCATCAGCTTCAAGTCTTAAAATATCTTGTGCACTTACAATACCACCTTGAACAGTTAAACTATTACTTATATCATCTGGTTTTAAAGTATCTTTTACAATAATATCAATATTTCTAGCACTGTCAAATCCAGTAAGTCCACCAACAAATCCAGTTAATGTAAAGTTATCATCAAATTGAATAAAGATATCATTTAAAGCTCTAATTTCAAAATTAATTGCTTCAATACCTGCTGTATTAATATTTACAAAACCTGATGGTGTTTCTTTTATTGTTCCAGAAACATTTGCTACACCTGAACCTGATGAATCAACAATAGACTTAATAGTATTTTCACCTGTAGATTTAATATATACTTCACTAATATTTAAATCTTTAGCTAAGATATCACCTGAAATATTAATATTTTGTTTAGAAACTAACTCTAATCTATCTTTAGCTGTAATTGTTCCATCAATAGAGATTGTTACACCTGAATTTAAAATTACTGTATCTGATTCAATATTTTCTGGTACTAATGTTGATTTATTAAAGTCTGCTGATTCTGGATCACTTACTGTTCCAAACTCAAAATGATCACCTGCTTTATAAATAATAAACTCAGGAGCATTAAAGAATCTATATAAATCAATAGTATCAAATGCTGTGAAACTTACACCTTCTGTGTAAACTAAGCTATCTG
The DNA here is from genome assembly GCF_049472135.1 of Arcobacter pernae. Classification (NCBI taxonomy): domain Bacteria; kingdom Pseudomonadati; phylum Campylobacterota; class Epsilonproteobacteria; order Campylobacterales; family Arcobacteraceae; genus Arcobacter; species Arcobacter pernae. The sequence continues at coordinate 20,863 of NZ_JBMOVV010000017.1, read as the reverse complement.
TTGAAGTATCATTTTCTACATATGATTCTGGAGTTTCAACACTAATGCTTCCTTCAGTACTTTCAAGAATAATACTTGCACCTTTGATTAAAGAATCTGCTCTTACTAATAAGTCATTTTGAGATGTAATATCTACAATAGTATCTGTTGTTGCAGCAATTGAAATATTTCCAAGTTCAAGACCTTTTGTAATGTCAGCAACTCTATCTACTTCTGTTAAAATCACATTACCTGACGTAGTAGTAATATTTGTAATTTTATTTAGTGTTGTTTCAAGTTCAATTACTCCCGTTACAGCAGTAAAATCAATTGTATCAGCAATAATATCTGCTTCATCATCACCAAAGCTTTCTTTAATGATACCACCAGAATTTAATACAATATCTCCACTAATATTATTAACTACTTGTTCTGATTCATCATTTCCAAACCAAACTTTTTGAATTAAAATATCACTATTTGCATTTATAGTAATTAGATTATCAGTTTTTACTGCATCTGAAATTTTACTTCCATCTGTATCAAATACTGCTTCAGTTTCTACATTTGTATCTGTTTTAACATTTACACTTCCAAGTTCAACAATCGCATCACTATTTACTAAAATATTACCATTAGATAAACTTACATCTTTTAATAATAATTTATCTTTTAGTGTTTGATTAACTATTAAATTACCTTTTGCATTTATATTTGCAGATAAACTATTTGCTTTTGTATCTATAACAATATTTCCAATTGAAGTTAAAATAACCTCATCGGCATTTACAAAAATATTATCTACTGCACTATCATCAAGATTAGTTGATTTTAAGATAGATGCACTTGCATTTACAGTAAAGTCCCCTCTAGTTCCTAATGAAATAGAACCTAAATATACATTACCACCTTCAGTTCTTGTTGAAACTAATTCTAAATTGCTATCAGATTGAGAAGATAAGTAATCACTTTCAACACCATCAGAGTTTTTATATGTATAAATAGTAAAATTATTAGCTGTAACAGTCATATCATTTACATCACTTACTCCTAATGTAGTAGCTTTTAAAATTTCAATATCACCTGTTGCAGTTATATCAATAGAACCGTTTTTAGCTTCTACATCAATAATCTCAAGATCTTTATCATTAATAAGAGAAATATTTCCTTTATCATTTAAGCTTAAATCTACACTGTTTACACTTGCATTTGCAAAACTTATTTTTGTTTCAGCGTCTGCTGTTAATAAATCAGTACTTATTGCACCAATACTTTGATTTACTTGACCTGCTTGAACATTCATAGTAATTGAATTTGTAGCATTTATTTTTGAACCAACAAAATTAACATTTCCACCAAATGTACCTGTTGAAATAGAGATATTTTTAGCATCTAATTCAAGTTCATAATCCCCAGTAATTCCACCATCATTTACACTATTTACTGTATTATCTCCTGCACTTAATGTTAATTGATTAGAAGCAGTGATTGTTCCACTTAAAACCATATCTGAACCAGATTTTAAAGTTACATTTGTAGATTCAATTTCAATTTGACCTTTTGTATAACCTGAAATTGTATCATTTACATCCATTGCTGCATGTTCATTTGCTAAGGCCTCAGAACCTAGTGTTAAACTATTTTTAGCTTCAATAACAACGCTATTTGTACCTATAATTTTAGCTGAGTCACTAATAGATATAGTATCATCAGAAACAAGTCTTATAGAGTTATCAGCATCAAGTTTTGAAATAGTTTCATTTGTATCACCTTCAGCCATTTTACCCTTGATATCAATAGAATTTTTTGCATAAATATCAATTGTATCAATACCATAAATATTACCAAAAATATTTGTATCAGACTTAGTTTTAATAAATAGATTATCTGCAAATAAACTATCACTATAGTCTCCACCAAGACCAACACCTTCTTCATATCTAGTTTCAGTTACAACTTGTTCTTGTGTTCCCATAATTGCTTGAGTTTCGTAAACTGTTTGAGTTTCCCAATCAATATGCTCTTTTTGTACATTTTTTGTTTCATATATAGGTCTAAAATCATAAACTGTTTGGCTTTGAGTTACCATTTGGTAGTTTAATTTGATTCTTGTATCATACATGTCATGGAATTTTGAAGTCCATTTATATTCATAATCATATTGGTCTTGTTTTACATTTACCCAAATTCTATCTCTACCTACAAGTTCAACTAATGCACCATCTTCATCAGCACCCCAAATTGGTAAATCACCTTTAGAAGAGTTATTATTACCACTCCATTCACTATTTGATAAATAATCAAGTCTGAAATCAACATCATCATAAGCATTTGCAATCATATTTAATTCAGAATAGTTATTAATAAAGTTTCCATAACCAACATCTCTCCAGTGTTTCTCCCAAGGTCCACCATCATCATCATTTGCCCAGTCAATTATTCTATCTTTATAAGTATCACTTGTTTCATAAGTATATGTATTTGAACCTAATGATTTATAAGAGAAATTCTTATATGTATTATTAAAGTCATATCCACTTTTAATACCTCCATCACCACCAGTGTGTTTAGAACCATCATCATCATCAATAATTAATAAGAAAATTGTATCCCATGAATCCCAATATGCGAACTTACCTACTACAACATTATATTGTGTTTTACTACTAACAAATTCTAATGATTGAGTATTACCATTAGTTTTATCTAATGCACTTATATAATCAGCATAAGAAACTATATTTTGACTATCTCTTTTACCTGAATTCCAAGAGTCTGTACCTTCTGCATTTTCATTACTTCCACTCCAAGACCAATAAGGGTCATAGTTTATATTCACAAACCCCTCATAAAATGCAAAACCATAATCTTCTGCGTCACTATCTTTTATATCAAAATATCTAATACCTGTTTTATCTATATAATCTGCTGTCCACTTAGCTCCAGATGTTGTATAACCAGTATCCCAAGCATTTAGACCAGAATCATTATCTGTTATAGTTGCATCAATTCCATTCCATTTACTATGAGAGAAAGTATCAGTTTCATTAGTATGTCCATTTGTTGTTGTTAAACTATTTGTTGATTCATCAAAAGTAGATGATGTTTGATCATAATAAACATTTGATTCATCTTTATATTTACCAACCCATTCTCCAATAGATACACTTCCACCACTAGTATCATAGAAACCTTTTGTAAAGCCATATTTTGCAGCTACTGCTTCTTGTTGAGCAGAAGATAATTTATCAAAATCTTTATAATCAATTACTGCACTAAATCCAAGTCTTGTTGCCTCTTGACTTTGAATTGAATATGTATCAAATTCATCAAGTGAGATTTCTTTTAACATAAATCCTACAGACTCTAAAGTTGCTATTTTTTCAGCTTTTGTAAATTTAGCTAATGTTTCACCATCAACGGTTACACTTCCTTCAAATCTATCCCAATTAATATCTAATCCACCATCAGCAACAAGTCCACCATTAATATCTGTTAAAGAAATAGTCTCTGTTGTATCAGAAACCAATACAAACCTATCATTTGTTGTATCTAGATAATATAATTTTTCAGTATCAGGGTTAAAGAAGTACTCACCTTCAGGTGCTTCAGTTAAAATTGTACTTCCATCTTTAAATAATACAGGTGTGCTTGCACCAAATTTTTCCCATTCAGTAAAACTGCTATAAACAGATTTTGCAATTGTTTTATAATAATAACCATCAACTCCATCTATTGAAACTGATCCTGTATGATTATTGTCAGACTTATAGAAATAATCAACTGAAGCTGCTAATTCACTTGCTGTTTTCCATGTATAAGTTTGATCTGCTTCTGAACCACTATGGAAATCTGTATTTGTATCATTACCCGAAAGATATTTAGCTTCACCTTGAGATACTACTCTTAAAATATCTTCATGAGCACCTTCTGGCATTACTATAAGCTTATCTCTAAGACCAGCTACATCAATTGCATAAACTTGTTCATCATTTGAAGCCCAATCAGGAGTAACTATTTGTGTACTAGCTGTACCATTTTCAACTTGATTTTTAAGAACCTTATTTTCAACTACATAATTAGCATCACCTGGTTCTTTATCTGGATCTTTTGCACTATAACTAAAGCTAAATAAAGTTTTATATCCTAAGTGATTTAAAACTGCCTGTTTCTGTGCATCATTCAATTGAGTAAATGATTTATATTTTGCTAAATAGTCTGATTTATCATAGTCATCATAATTATAAACAACCTCTTCAGCTGTTCTATTTGGCATTGCTTCATTCCCAGCATTAGCCCAATTAACATCTTTATTGTTATAATCAAGACCTTCAATAAGAACTTCTTTAAACTTCTCACTCTCTTCTGCATTTGGATTGTAGTAACCAATTTGTTCTAATGAAATATCCATAGTATAGTAATAGTTACCAACAGGTACTTCTTTTGTTCCTGTTTGCTCAGTTACTTCAGTAGAAACCCAAGTAATTTTAGGAACTTGAATTTGACCGATTGCTACTTCTTGGTATCCTGTTACATACTCTACATCTTTTGTATAACTATAAATATAAGGAATAAGAATTGTTGCAGGACCTCCATCTAAAGATGTGTCTGCATTTAATGTTACATCTCCTCCTGCAAACATTTCAATATCTTCTACTGCATTTACAATACCTTGATTACTAATAGTAATTGTTCCATCTTTTAAATCATCAAGTGTTATTTCAATATCAGGTGTAGCACCGCTTGCTGTTCCTGCTTCAATCTCACTCATTGTGTACTCTTCTAAGTCAATACCAGATAGTAAACTAATATCATTAGCACTAATATATCCTTTTACAAGTACACTATTTTGTGCTGAAATATATAAGTTTTCTGGTGTTGCTGTATCATTTCCTAATACACTAGATTTTGATAAAACAATTGTGCTTCCATCATCTTGAACAACAGTAACTCTATCTTTTGATGTATCTAAATCTGCTACACCATCATCATCGTTGTCTCCCATGTAGTTATTATCATCACCATCATCACTTCTTGAACCTACAAAACCATCAACTCTAATATCATTAGCTTTAATATGCATTAAATCTTTTGCTTTAACAATACCACCTTGGTCTGGGTCAATTGCAGAACTAATAAATACTGTTTTAACTGCTTCTAATTCAACTCTACTTATATCACTTCTTGCAGAAACTAAAGAGTTTTGAAGAACATTAATATTTTTAGCATAAACATCTATTAAATCTTTAGCATCAACTCTTGCATAATTATATTCAACACCTTCATAAGTACTTCCATCACTTAAAGTAGTTGTGTAAGTATTTGCTTGACCTTGAACAGTAATATCAGATGAAAGAGTTGTTAAAGTTACCGATTTAGTTACAGCATTTGCATTTGCATCAAGTTCTCCTACAATACCTTTAATAATAATATCATCATCAGAAGAGATATCTATAGTTCCATTATCACCTGTTTTTATAATACCACCACTTAAGTAATTTTTATTAGTTATTAAACCACTAGTAGTATCATATTCATAATCAGTAAATAATAGCTTTTCTACAAACACACCTGAACCACTAGCACCACTACCACCTTCAATAACGATACTATCATCAGCATTAATCATACTATTTACATAAATTAAGTCTTCACTTTTTAAAGTTATATCAGCACCATCATCTAATGCACTAATAATACCTTCAACATTTATCATTCCCTCAGAGAAAATATAAATACTTCCATCAGCAGTATCTGCAAAAGCTCCATCTACAGTAGAGTCAACTCTTACTGTACTAGAATTAATAATGCTAACTCCAGATCCATTATCATTTGAACCTGCTTTGATAACAATATCATTAGCAGCTTCAATAACACCACCTCTTTCAATTGTTCCAGATATAAGTTGATTTTCATCAAATGTCATACCTTTACCACCAACAGTTAATAACTCATCAACTTTGATAGTAATAACTCCACCTTGTTTAGTTAAAGAAGTAGAATTTGTATCTTCGTCAAATGTAGCTCCAGCTCTAATAGAACCAGCAACTGTTAAGTTCTTAGCAGTTACTTTTACTTCACTATTCTCTCCGCTTGTCATAATATGAGCATCATTTGCAAGAACAATATCTCCTGCTGCTTTCATATCAACATATTTATCAGCATAGATTACAACTGCACCATTTGCTTCTTCACCTACAACTGGATTGATAGTACCTAAGTAAATATCTCTTTGAGAATAAAGCTTTAGATGTTGATCAGTATTATCAATACCCATTCTTGTACCTTCAAGAACTATATCCTCTCCAGTTTGGATTTTTAATGAACCATCAAGTTCTAATGTACCACTTAAGTTAACACCCTTATCTGCTACAAAAGATACTTCATCATCATATAAAGACTCTGTTACTCTAGAACTTTTAATAACACCATCAACAGCGATATCTCCACCAGCTTTAAAGTTGATTTGAGCTCCTGTTTCAATCCATCCACTAGTTTTCGCTAAAGTTACATCTCCATAAACTGATACAATTTGAATAGATTCTAAATTAGTATTTACATTACCATCTTTATCTTTTCCAAGTACACTATCTATTACTACATCATTATATCCTGCGAAAATTATTGAACCACCTGAATCTAAAGTATTAATAGAACTTGTTCCATATGTTTTAATACTTGTAGTTCCATCTTTTTGTTCACTTCCAGCATAAATAATAATATTTTGTTGTGCAGTTAAACTTCCTTTAATATCTAAAGTATCTGCAGAGTGAATTATAATATTTGCACCATCACCTAAAGCTTTTAAATCACCTAATAAAGTACCATTATCTCCTGGATTAAGTTCAATATCTCCTTTGTGTGTTTCAATTGTTCCACCAACACCAAAGTAGAAGTTTTGATTTCCACCATCTGTTGGAGCATCTCCACTATAGAAATTAACAGCATCATATCCAGCTACATAATTAGATAAATAAATAGAACCATTAATAGCTCCTTCTTTACCTAAATTTACAACACTTCCTTTTTGTGTTGCATCAATTGCGATAGAACCTTTAGAGTTTCTATTTTCATTAAGATTAAATCCAAGAAGTTTTGCACTTGATGAAGAGGCCATTAAAACAAATGCATAGTCACTAGTTAACATGATTTTACCATCAGTAAGTCTTGCTGTAATATCACCAAAACCAACTGTATCTAATGCATTTTGAATATCTGTGATTAAATCACCTAAACCATTATTTGATGAAGTATCAGCAGCAGATATAACAACATCTTTAGTGATTTTTTCAATTCCATTATCAAACTCTATTTTTAAAGTAACATCTTCACTTAATTTTCCATAAGCAGATTCAGCAAATTTATCAGCTGTAATTTCTTCATTCCAAACACTAGCAAGAATTGCTAAATCACCACTTGAACTTAAATTAATCTCTGAGTCTTCAGAAAGTGTTTTTAAGTGAACATTTGCACCAATTACAATACCTTGGTCTTGTCTATTAAAGTAGTAACCTTCTTCACCAAGAACTGTATCATCTGCTCTATCGCTTCCAGCTCCACCTCTTACATCAATTAAACTACCTGCTGTTAAATCTCTACCTAATGTAATTTGTTTATCAGAAGAAATATAGATTTTAGAAGTATTATCATCTTTTAATTCTACTTCACTTCCAAGGTATTTACCCTCAGAGTCTCTATAATCAACTAATTCTCCACCAGCAATTATAAGTCCAGTTAAAATAGCATCACCAGATGAACTTAAATCAATAACACTATTTGTATCATAAGTAATTAATTTTGCACTTCCTGGTAAGTAAATACCAATGCCATCACTTGAAACTCCTGCATTTATTGTAATTCCTGATTTAGCTCTAATAACACCACCAATTTCAACAGCTTCATTATTAATATCTAACACTTCACCAGCAATTGAAACTTTTCCTAAGCTTGTAATTGAAACGTAAGAGTTTTCTTCATTCCAATTAAATGTCTCAGATTGAAGATTTCCACTTTCATCAAATGTTTGAGTAACAAATCCACCTGAAAGAATCATTCCTATAGCTTCTATATCATCAACTGTATTAATATTAATATTTCCACCACTTAAGTCAGACGTAATACCTGCAACAGTTAATCCTGAAGATGAAGTTAAAATAAGAGATTTATTATCATCTTCACTACTTGTTTCTTGTGTTGTTGTAATATTAATGGCTTTACTTGCAGCAATTGCAGTATCAATATATACTTGTTCACCAGCCGTAATATTTACAACTGAATCACCTTCATTATAAGTAACTCCTGTACTTCCAATAGCACCACCAGCAACAACTCGTCCATAGATATCAACATCTTTTCCACCAGAAAGAGTAATTGTTGTTCCTTCATCTTTCGAATTTAATGTTGATGTTGCATGAATATAAAGTGATGTATCTTTTGCACTATCTTCAACTGTAACTTTGTCAGATAAATCAATTCCACCAAGTAAAGTAATATCACCTGTAACATCAGCTTCACCTTCCCAGTAAACCCAACTATCTGATTGAACTGTTAATGTAGAATTTTCTCCATAAAGATTAATATTACCTCTAATTACAGTATCATTATTACTAGAAATTACTAAGTCTTTATTATCCTCAAGTACTGTAATTGTACCAGTTAATAAGAATCCATAACCTCTTTGTCCTACTAATTCATGTGGATCTTGGATTTGAATCTCTTCAAACTCACCATTACCATCAGTATCAGTTGCATATAACATATACTGTGTATTATTAGTTTCATCAGTAACAAGCCATCTATTAGCACTATTTCCTAAGTTATAATCACTGTTGTTGTAATCAATACCCTCTATAAAACTTTGAACAATATATTTATCTTCACTAGAAGCATTTACATTATAATATTGAGGAGCAGAATACTCTTTGTAACCAAGTGAACTTAAAATTGCACTTTGTTGTTCTCCACTCATTTCATCAAATGTCATATCAGAAGAAGGTATTTCTACATCACTCCAAGAAACTTTAGAGTTTTCATAATCAACACCTTCAACTAATGTTAGAGTATATTTATTTAAATCTGTATTGTAATATGTTACTCCACTATATAATTTATACTCTAAAAACTCTAATACTTTTGTTTGTTGATCTTTCGATAGAACTTCAAAAATAGCATCTTTTGCAGGTGCTTTTTCATTACCATTTTCGTCAGTATCCCAAGTAATATCTTCAATTGTATAATCAACTCCTTCTGTAAATGAAGTTGCAAAAGTAGGTGTACCTTCAGTAGTATTAATATAAACTTTTCCTGTAAATTCAGAATAACCTAACTCTTCTAAAACAATATTTTTCTGAGCAATTGATAATTGTTCAAAAGTAGTTCCTTCAGCTGGCGTTTCTACACCACCAAAATCAATTTGAGAGAACATATAATTTGCTTGGCTTCCAGTCTCTCTTGCTTCTTGGAATTTTAAAGAATCATTTGCATTAAGATTATAATATGTTCCCGTTTCATAAACATCAAACCCTAATGAATGAGCAATAACTTTTTGTTGTTCTAAATTTAATGATGAGAAGTTACCTGTTGGCGTTGATGAATTTTCTCCCCAATATACATATTCATTTTTATAATCAGCCCATGTCCCCTGAGTAAATCCTTCAACTATTTTCATACCTGCTTGTGCATCATAATTAAAGTACTTAGGATCTCTTTGTTTTGTGTATTCAACAGTAGATAATTCAAAGTCTAAAGCATCTGAAATCACTTGTTTTTGCTCAGATGTATAGTTTTCAAAGAATGTATCCTCATCAGGCTGTTCTACGCCTAACTCAGACCAATCAACTCTTACATTTCTATAATCTACATATTCTCTTTTTTCTTCATAGATTGGGTCACTTGCATTACCTTCACTATCTTTGTTATATCCAGTAATTACATTAAATATAGCTGTAGGTGTATTTTCAATTACTTCTTGTTCATAACCAAGAGTATTAGCAACTCTTTCTTGTTGTTCATATGTTAAATCATCAAATGAAGCATTTGCAGCTGGTGTTCCAACCCCTGTCCAATCAATTAAAGAATTATCATAATCAACAATATCACCTTCAAAGAATGAAGTTTTAAGTTCACCTGTTTCTGGATTATAAAAAATTGTACTTGTTGCTTTTTTATATCCCATTTCAATTAATTGAGAACTAGTATAAATATTTCCTGAAATAAACTCTGTTATAACAGGATTATCACTATTTGGATTGAAATAGAATGTTTTATCTTCACCTTCAATATCAACTAATGTATACCCTAAATCAGCAATAATCATTTTTTGAGTAGCTTCATCTAAATCTGCAAAAGTCTTATAATTTTCTATTGCTGTAATAGTTAAGTTATCACTTATACTTAAATTTTCACTTGCAAATAGTTCTAGAATTGCTGAATCTAATGATTTATCTTGTGCATTTAATTTTTCTAAAATAGCTTCTGTTATAGATGTTGAAGCAATTTTTTCTCCAGGGATTGTGTCAAAGTAATCTTCATAATCACTAAATGAACCACCACCTACTAAATTCATTGCACCATTTGCTGTAATAGAACCAGCTAATAACATCTCACCGCTTGTAGTTAAATTCATAGAAGTATTAATACCAGTTGCAATTGCTATTGGAGTTGATCCTTCATCCTCAAACTTAGCACCAGCAGTTACAGCACCTCCACTATTTATATGTAAATAATCTTCACCTGTAAGGTTAATAGAAGAGTTATCTGCTCTTGCTGCAACAACTGCACCTTCAAGGATAGTAAGCCCTGAAGCACTCGTCATATTTATTATAGAGTCTGTACCAAACACCTCGATTGCAGTTGCACTGTAAATAGATCCTAAAGTATCAATATTTATAGTTGCATTATCACTTAAAGTAACTATTGCACTACCTTGATCTGCTGTGAATGAATTTGCTTCACTTCCATAACCAACTAAAGTATTTCCATTTACTGTATTTAAAATGTCAATATCAATTAAAGTATTAGCTTTAATCCATCCCCCTACTAACATTTGTTCATTTGCAACTATATTAATCTCTTCACCCGTAATACCTGAATCAGGTCCACTTAATGGAGTATTAATATTTGCTTTTTGAACATCAAATAAATCAGATTCAAAATTAATAATAGTTTCTGATTGAACATCACCAACAATATTAATTCTATTTGCAGTAAATTTAACTAAATCAGTTAATTTAGATCTAAAATCTCTACCAGAAACTACTTTATTTTCAAGGTCACCTATCATCATTAAAGTATCATCTGATTTATGTCCAATATAAATATAAGCAAAACCATCTACAAGAGCATCAAAGTCTTTCATAGAGAAGTCTAAATATCCATTTGGTGCACCTAAGGAGAAGTCATTACCATATCTAGAACCACCAGCTCCACCAAGTCTATAATCTTGATCTAATGATTTTGATACAATATGTAATTCACCTAAAGATTTAACTTTATCTCTACCACTATCAAAATCAATATCATCTGCTGTTATTGTAATATCATTACCAGAGTTTTCTGTAGAAATAACACCACTTTGAAGATGTAATAAAGCATCTTTTTTATCTAATGTAATGTCAATTAAACCATTTAAAGTATATAAACCACCATTTACTCTATTATTACTTACTATGTTTAACGAATCAGTTTCATTTATAACAATATTTGCATATTCAGAAGTAATTGCTTTATTTATAATCGTTAAGTTTTCAAGTGTACTATTTAAAGTTCCATAAATTCCATAACCATCTAGAATTAAACTACCGTTTGGCATATTAAATGTTGTATTTCTAATATCAATAATATCAGATGAAGATTCTAAAATTAAACTCCCACTGTTCATATTAACATTTTGATTTGCAATGTCAATCTTACCTGATGACTTAATCTCAATTGATGTTTTACTTATAGTATGGTCATCTGTTGTTTCGATAACTGTTAAATCTGAAGTATCTTTAATATAAATATACTCTAAAGAATCATCAAATGTAGTAGTTCTATATCCATAGTTTATAGATTCATTACCTAACTCAAAGATACTATCTGAAGCTACTGTATCAAAAATAATTTTATCAATACCATTACCAGCAATTAGATCTAAACTTCCACCATTTGTAGTTGAGTAAATTGTATCATTTCCACTTCCTGCATTTACTGTATCATCAGCACTTTCAATATAAATAACATCATCTCCACCAGAAGTATTTGCTATATTTTTTCCACTTCCCATGAAAACATATTCTACAACTTCACTTCCATAGAATTCATCATTTCCACCTTCTCCATAGAAGTAAGCTTTATCAATACTATTTACAAAAGAGTCTCTTCCAGCACCACCATAGAATTTACTTCCACTCTTACCACCAAAAGTTAAGAATTCATCATTTCCTTCTCCACCTTTAAGTTCTAATAATTTTGTAACACTATTATCAATAAAGAATGTATCATTTCCAGAACCACCATCTGCAACAATTTTATTAATACCACTATATTCTTCTTTAAATCCTAATGCTTCAACAACTACTGTACCATCTTTTTTCTCAGTAATTGTATACATTTCATTTGTTACATCTTTATAATGAGGATCATTAGGGTCTACTTCTCTTTTATCCCATCTATCACCAACATTTAAGTATAAAGTATCTCCACTTTTCGTAGCTAAAATTGGATCTGGAATTCCCCATGTCCATAATACATCACCACTAACACTAATACCAGCAACAGTAGCAGTAGCTCTTAAATATGCAGTTGATGGAGTTAATTCAATCTCTCCACTAAATCCAGCTAATGTAGTATTAATTTCAAATAAACCTAAATCAATATGAACATCTAATGAACCATAAGCTGATGCTGCAAAAATTTTATTTCCTAATGTAATAGACATTCCAGCATTTAATTTTAAAGGGCCAAGTCCTATACTAAAGTCAACTCCACCTTTAATCATGAAGTTTCCATCACTTCTAATAAATCCACTAATATTAATATCAACAAAGTTAAAGAAGTTTAGATTTGCTCTATCTATTCTAATTTCAAATACATCATCAACAATACTAACACTTCCGGCAAAATCAACATCAAATGCTAATATTTTAAGCGCACCATTAAGCTCTAAGTTAAATAGTGTATTGGCTTTTACTCCTGCATATTCATTTGAACTACTTGTATTTATTTCTAAGGTTGCACCTGCTTGAATTCCAATAACATCAATTCCAAGTTCAACATCAGTAGCAACTCTCATTGCAAATACTGGACCTTCATCTGTATTTAAAATAGCAATTGCACCTTCAACATTAATATTTCCTAAGTTTCCTAACTCTAATGTTAATTGTGCTTGTGCCTCGAAACCTTGTTCATTAATTAGAAGTTCCATAGCACCATACATTGTTACTGCATTACCAATAACAATTTCTGCACTACCTGCTATAAATAATGAAGTTGGATCTAAATCAAGATTAATAAATTCACCTGTTAAATTACCATCTGCATCTAATTCTAAACCTTTTACTTGTTGAGTTGAAGATGTAGTATTAATTTGGAAAATAAATCCACCTGAAATAGTGAATACTCCAGCATCTATAATTGTTGAACCTCCACCAAATGGATTTCCAACCATTAATGAACCATATAAACCTTCAGTTCCTAATCCTAAAGTTCCAGCTACTCCAATTTCACTTAAACCTTCGATAATTAGTAATGCACCAATATTCATTTCAGTAAGTAAGCTTGAACCACCATCATCCATACTAATTAAGATGTCAAACTCACCTTTTAAATCTACCATACTTAAAAGATTTAAGTTTCCTTCTCCAGAAAGAGAAATATATGCATCTACTGGCTCTGTTTTTCCAGGAGGTGTATTTGAAACTTCAATAGTTTCATACCCTACAGTATCTTGTAAGTTTTTAGGTACATTATATGTAAAGTCTTCACCTGTAGTGTTCATTAAGAATTGAAGTTTTGCATCTAAAGTAAATACACCATCAATACCGAAACCTGTACCTAAATTAAATTTACTTATTACACCTTTTTCATTAAGTACAAATAAACCAGATGCATCAGCTTCAATAATTCCACTTGCAATATTAACTTGTCCATCAAAGAATAACTCGATTCCACCACTTGCACTAACTTCCATAGATAAAGCAGCAGTTACACTTACAAAATTAGTATTAGAGTTTGGATCATAAACTCTCATTGTAGCAGCACCAGAAATACTTAACATTAAGTCATCTAACTCTCCGAAGCTTAATCTTAAGTTTTCATTTACTTCAAGTGCATAATCACCTCTAATACCTGTATCTTCATCTAACTCACCAGATCTTGAGAAGTCAACAATTAGTAAAGGATTTACTGCTTGGTTAACAAGGAAACTAAAGCTTTCAGCTTTTAGTTCTACTCCTGGGATACCAACAAGTTCAATACTTCCAAGAGTTGCAACCATACCCATATAAACATTTGCTTTTCCTGCTATATTTAAAGCAGCCTCAGCAGCAATATCACCTGCTTCAGACCCTGTATCAACATTCCAATCAACTAAAGCAGTAGTTTGTCTCATAACAGACATACCAAGATTTAAATCTTCAACAGCAATACCTACAACACCTGTTGCTCTAGCACCACCATCTTCATTTGTAATTTGACCATCACCATTAGCATCAATCCAGTAACCACCTTTTACAGGCTGACCAATATATCCATAAGCTTCGATAATTCCAAAGTTTAAAGTTACAGCTGAACCAACACCTTCATTTCCATCAATTACATCAATAAAAGTTACATCTTGAACTTTTTTACTTATAACTACACCTGCACTTACTTGAAGTACACCCATAATTTGAAGTTCACCATAACCTTTAATTTCAATAACTTCTGTATCAAAGTCAAGATAGAAAGCACTTAAACCACTTGACATTTCAAGTCCTTTGTTTAACTCTCCATCTAAATTTGTATCTTCACCTTCATCTAAAATACCATTGTTATTAGTATCTTCACCTTTGTATGAAGCTTTATAATCTATATTTGGTAAAGCACCTGCAGCTAACGCTACTGCATATGCAGCATAAGCAGGTCCAGGTAACATTGATTGAGGAACATATAAAGTATTGATATTTACTTGCACATCTTGTAGATTTGCTTCAACATAATCATCAACACCAATTAATCCAGCATAATCAATTCCAACTTTTAATGAAACAAATTTTGGCACAAAGTTACCAGCTCCTGGAATTTGTGCTAAACTTGGAGTCATAATAGCAAAGGCAATATCTGCATCTACTAAACTAACTCCCATAGACTCACTATTAGCCCATTTTTCTTCGTCACCAACAATCTCACCATCATTATTTAAATCTTGCCATGGTGCCCCACCAACTCCTGCAAATCCATAAAGATTTGTTGCAGCAATTGAAATTCTATCAACATTCATTCTGATTTGGTCATCTTCTAAACCATCATCAGTTCCTGTTACAGCTTTAAATCCTTGAACTAAAGGTGCTAAATCACCAGTGTTTACAACAACTTGTTCAACATTTGACATAGTAAATTTAAAGCCACCTCTTAAGTAAAGGAACTCAGATACTTGAAGTTGAGCAACTCCAACTTCAACTTCAATAAGATTATTTTCATAATCTAAATAAACAGGTTCTCCACCAGTATTTATTGCAAAGGCATCTTCATTTATTTCACCATCTAGATTTAAGTCTTCATCCTCATCTAAAATACCATTTCCATTTGTATCTTCTGTGAAGTCTGCAAATGATTCTTTAAAGTTAATTGAAGCAGGGCCTAAAACTCCACCCCATTTTGGACCATTGTTAAATCTAACAGCAATATCTCTACCTTCTAAAACGACAGTTGCATCTAATACACCATTTCCATTAGAGTCTTCACTTATTGTTTCAAGTACTAAATCACCATTATCATCGTACTTATAAGTATTGATTTTTTTATCAATTTTTCCATTACTATTAATATCTTCACCAAGACCTACAAGACCTATTTTATTAGCAGTAATATTAACTGCATAGAATTTATCTAAGTAGTCTTTTAATATTGGTGTTTGAGTACTAAATATACCCATACCAAAATCAAGGTCATCTATTACAACTCCAGTTGCACCTGCATTGTAATAGAAGTCATTATATTTATTTCCATCACCATCACTATCAACTGTCCAATCAAAGTCTTGTTTGTATGGTCCACCAATACCAACAAAGGCTTGAATATTTGAAGCACCTATAGTCATAGTTGATACTTCTACACCACTTAAAATAGAATAGTCTTCATTTATACCAAGACCACCTACTCCTAAAATATCATCAATAATTCCATTAATTCCAGGAATTAATCCTGCAGCAACACCGATATCCCCAAGTCCTGTATTTATAGATACTTCTTCAATTGGTCCCTTTTCAAAGGCAAATGAACCTTGAAGATATAAGAACTCATCAATTCTTAATAAAGCCTGACCAATTTCAACTGCCATTCTTTCTTGACCATCATAATCTAAAGTTAAGAATGACTCTCCACCTGTTGGTAATTTAAATCCATTATCTTCTGAGCTTGAATATGTAGATTCCCAATCAATAACTGCTTTTTTCTGTAAGTATCCTGTTCCCCAAGTTCCACCAGTATTTACAGCAACATTTATATCTTTTGCTGTTAAATCTAAGAAGTCAAAACCTACTAAACCAACACTTTCAGATGTAACTTTTAATGAAGTAAATTGTTTTAAGTATTTAACTTCTCCAAGTTTTGTAACTTGACTAAATAAACCAAGTCCAAAATTAGTGTTTTCTATTGCAAATCCCATTGCAGATTGGTTTACTTCATCTTCTGAAGTCATTCTTCCATCATTGTTTGTATCTTGGAAATATGGCCCTAATCCTGCAAATACATTTACATCACTACCACCAACTGTTAAAGTAGAAACTTTTACATTTTTAATAGTAGAGAAATCTAATCTATGGAAATTATCTAATGCAAACTCTAACATAGAATCAGCACCACTAAAGCTGTTCATTAATTCTAAAGCACCATCAAGACCTAAATCTAATGTTAAAGCATTTAGTAATACAGCTTTCAGTTCATGTGGAGCTAAGAATGGTAAATCAATAAGTTTTAAGTTTGTAGATACATCAACTTCAATATCTGCACCTTTTTGAATAGATAATCCACCTACAATTTGTACAAAATCACCTACTGTAAGTTCAGCATACTCAATATCAATACCATAAGTTTCAATACCTTTTGCATCTAATACAAATGCAACTTCATCGCTTGTAGAAACTCCACCACCTGAAACACCTTCAGTTATTTCAAGATTGTTAGTTGAATAATCAATTACTCTTCCACTACTTGATTTTGTATTTATAACAACTTCTAAACCTTGAACTTCCATATCAAAAGCACCAGCTGTTTTGAATGAAACTTCTTCAGCTTTAGCTTGAGCAGTAATCCAATAGTTTTTAGGATTAAAACTATCTAATGCAACTGCTAATCCAAATCCAACATCAGTAAGTCCAAATCCAAACTCATCATCAGTTCCTTCATTTACTCCAGCAAAAGCACTATCAATTTTTGCACCTAAAGTAAGCATATCAACCATTCCAGTTGAACCATCATCAAATGTAACAGTTTGGAACTCTTTTACTAAAGCAAATTCATCCTCTTTTTCGTAAAGACCAAATAGATTAATATCCATTAGACCTTCAAGCTTCATTACATTTTCTTGAGCCATATCTAAAGATACAACACCAACATTTAAATTTGAAGCTGAGTAATTTACTCCTGAAATTTTTGGAGCTGACATATTTAATGAAATATCAAGATTTTCTACACCAATTTCTAAACCATCAACACCAACAAACTCTGCATTTAAAGCAGTAGCTTTTAATGATGTCCAGTTATGAGCTGAGTTAGCTCTACTCTCTAACATAGCTAATGCAAAATTAACACCTGTTAATTCAAAACCTACTTGATAATCATCAAATGCTAAACCAGCAAAAGCATTAACATTTGTACCTGATAATGTCATAGCATTTGTACTAACTTCAGTACCATCAACTAATGTCACATCTTGTACAGATTTTTCAAATGCAAAGTTTCCATTTACTGTAAAGAAGTTGAATAGATTTACATCTAAATCACCTTGAACTTTATACATTTCACCTGTAATAGAAGTATCTAAAGTAATAGTATCTGAAATTTTAACTTCTTTAGCACTATAATCAATAGCAACTCCATCCCAAGCAGAGTTTATAGTTAGATCTACAGTAGTTGCAGCAATATTTACACCATCAATTCCACCAAAACTTACTTCATTTGCAGTAGCTTTACCTGAAATCCATCCTCTTGAACCATCAGTATATAAGGCAAATCCAATATCAACATCATCTATTGCAAAGCCAACATCACCTATTCCTGCTTTTGCACTAATTCCACTTTTTGCAAATTTATACATAGCTACAGAAGTAGTTGTACCATCTGAAAGTTGAACTGTTTCTAAATATTGTCTTAAAGTATAGAAAACATCATTTTCATAGAAACCAAATAAATTTAATTTTAAACTACCTTCAATTTGGGCATAAGAACCTTCACTTCCATCAATCGAAATAGATACAGTTTGAGACTCATCAAATGGAGATACCACTACTAAAGCATTTACACTAGTATCAACAGCACTTCCATCAAGAGCTGTTTTATTATATTCGATAGTTATATCATTTCCAGAAATACCTAATCCATCTACACCTACAAATCCAATAGAACCTACATTTGCTTGTAATGATGTCCAAGATCTAGCTGTTCCAGACTGAACTTTCTCACTCATAATAGCAAGGGCGAAATCTGCTTCTTTTAATTCAAATCCAACACTTCCCATACCTGCAAAAGCATTAACGTTAAATGCTGCCATTGTTAACATTTCAACTTCTACATCTTGTGTTGTTCCATTATCATAAACAGAAACTGTATCAGATTTTTTAGAGAAGTCTAATTGTGCATCTATTTGAACAAAATCAAAAATATTTATATTAATAGCACCAGATACAAGTAGAGTTTGTCCTGACATACTTAAATCTAATGTTCCAATTTTTACACTACTTGTACTATTTGCATAATCAACTGCAACACCAGAACTTGCAGTGTTAATAGTCACATCTAAATCAGTAGCACTTAATGTTAAGCCATCAACACCTTCAAACTTAACACTGCTTGCATTAGCAATTAAAGACGTCCAACTTCTGTTTGTGTTAACATCATTTAATAAAGCTAATCCAAAAGTTACATCTTGTAAATCAAAACCTATTCCATTTACACCAGCAAAAGCAGTAATATTTGATCCACCAAATGCTAAAACATCAACAGTAACATTTGAACCATCAGATAATTTCATAACTTTTTGTGATTTTTCGTAAGAGAATCCACCTTGTAATGAAACAAAACCATCAATATTTAAACTTAAGTTACCAGAAATAGCTACACTTTTTGCAGTAGTAGTAAATGTATAACTATCACTTGGTCCTGTTGCAACTTCTAATATAGTTTTACTAAAGTCAACTGTTGATTTATCTACACTACTTTCAAGATTAAACTCTACATTAATATCACTAACACTCATATCAAAAGCATCAATATTTTCTTTGAATGTTGCAGTTGCTACACTACCTTTTAAAGCAATCCATTCTCTTCCTGATGTTTTCTTTTCAGAAATAATTGCAAGAGCTAAATTAAGACCTGTTGCTTCAATACCAATAGCTTCACTAGTATTGTAATTCACACCAGCAAAAAGATCCATATCACTTAATCCAAACGTCATAACATTTGCATCAAATGAAGTTGTTTTTCCTGTTAACGTAGTTTGAATGCTTGATTTACTAAATGCAAATCCACCATCAATATAAACAAAGTCAGCAATTTGTAAAGTTATATCACCAGCAACTGATAATTGAGAACCTTTTTTACCATCTATATCAAACTCTACATATTGTGTAACACCACTATCATTTGTTCCTGTTGCAACGTTGAAAGTTTTTCCATCAGATTTCATCTTAGCAAAATCAATTACACTCTCATCACTTGCTGCATTATTTACTAAAATATCTGAGCTATTAATTGAAGCAGTTAAGCCATCAATTCCTTTTAGTGCTGCACCACCACTACCTAATGCTGCTGTCCAAGTTCTATTACTTGATTTATCTTTAAAGATTCCAACTGCTAAATTAACATCACTGAACTCTATACCAATATCATCATCTTTAGTTTCAGTTCCTTGATCATATCCTGCTAAAGCATCAACACCATATAAACCTAATGTTAATAGTTCAGTATTAACAGATGTATTTTTAGCTGTAGTTTTGTTGTAAACATCTACTGTTTGGTTTGCTTGCTTACTTACTGCAAACCCTCCATCTACTTTTACTACTCCAAACAAGTCTATTGTCGCTTGTCCTGCTACCTCTAAGAAATCACCTCTTGTTCCATCTAAATTGAAATCTACATATTGTGTCTCACTATTCTCATCTGTTCCTACTGCTACACTTAAGTCTGTTCCTAACGTATCTGTATCACTTGTTAAATAGTTTACTACTGTTGAGTCTGTCGCTTGTTTATTTACTAATACATTTGTCTTATCTACTGACATTGTAAGTCCAGGTACTCCTTGGAAACTTACACTACCTACATTCGCTTGTACTGTTGTCCAACTTCTTGTCCCTGACTTCTCTTTCATCATTGCTACTGCTAAATCTACATCTTGCAGTAATAATCCTACATCATCTGTAGTTGCTTCTGTACCTTGGTCATACCCTACTAGTGCATTCGCTCCTGTTAATCCTATTGTCATTAACTC
>NZ_JBMOVV010000016.1:0-60226 GCF_049472135.1 Arcobacter pernae | reverse complement strand
GATAATAATAGTGATATTTCTTCTGTAACAGTTGATTTCTCAGCATTTGGTGGAGGAAGTGCAGTATCAGCTTCTAATTCAAGTGGAACATGGACGGCGACATATACTATAGTGTCAGGTTCTATAGATACTACAAATGTAAATATATCAGTAAAAGCTACTAATAGTGCAGGAAATACTACAACAACAGCAGATACATCAAATGCTACAGTAGATAGTGAATTAGCAACTGTAAGTGATGCTAATATTTCAATAAGTGGAGCAAGTGGTACAGCTGGAACATATATTGTAGGTGATACTGTTACAGCAACTTGGAATAACACTGCAGGTGGAGATAATAATAGTGATACAGTATCTTCAGTAACTGTTGATTTCTCAGCATTTGGTGGAGGAAGCTCTGTAGCAGCTTCAAATTCAAGTGGAACATGGACAGCAACATATACAATAGTGTCAGGTTCAACAGTTGCTAGTAATTTAAATATAGCAGTAGTAGCTACAGATAATGCAGGAAATACTACAACAACAGCAGATACAACAAATGCTAGTTTAAATAATCAAGTACCAACAGTAAGTAGTGTAAGTGTACCATCAAATGGCACATATATATCAGGAGATGATTTAGAGTTTACAGTAAATGTCAGCGAAAATGTAACAGTAAATACAAGTGGAGGAACACCACAAATTGCAATCACAATTGGTTCAACAACAAGACAAGCAACATATGTAAGTGGAAGTGGAACTACAGCATTAGTATTTAGATATACAGTACAAGCTGGAGATTTGGATAGTGATGGAATTGCAGTTGGAAGTTTAAGTGCAAATAGTGGGACATTAAAAGATGCTGCAGGAAATGACTTAACAACTACATTAAACTCAATAGGTTCAACAACATCAGTATTAGTAGATGCAGTAGCACCAACAGTAAGTAGTGTAAGTGTACCAACAAACGGTACATATGTATCAGGAGATAACTTAGAGTTTACAGTAAATGTCAGCGAAAATGTAACAGTAAATACAAGTGGAGGAACACCACAAATTGCAATCACAATTGGTTCAACAACAAGACAAGCAACATATGTAAGTGGAAGTGGAACTACAGCATTAGTATTTAGATATACAGTACAATCAGGAGATCTAGATAGTGATGGTGTCGCAGTTGGAAATTTAATTGCAAATAGTGGAACACTTAAAGATTCTGCAGGAAATGACTTAACAACTACATTAAATTCAATAGGTTCAACAACAGCAGTATTAGTAGATGCTGTAGTACCAACTATAACAATTACAGAGAGTAAAAGTACAGCTATAAATGGTGAAGTAATTGATTTAACATTTACTTTATCAGAAAATAGTAGTGACTTTATAGTTGATGATATAAGTGTAGTTGGAGGAAGTTTAAGTGAATTTACTCAAAGTACATCAAATACAAAAGTATATACAGCAAAACTTACTATAGATGATACAACAACTACACAAGCAACAATAGATGTAAATGCTTCTAAATTTACAGATAGTGTAGGAAATGCAAATAGCGCAGCAACACAAAAAGCTATTACTATTTTCCCAAGTGTAGTAAAACTAACACCTGTAAAAGATAGTACAGACGCAGCATTAAATTCTGATTTAAAAATAGAGTTTAGTGAAGAAGTAGTAAAAGGAACAACAGGTTCAATAAATATATATAAAACTTCAGATGATGGCTTAGTTGAAACTATAGATATTAATGATAGTAAAATTACTATAGAAAATCCTAATTCAATAAATGGATTAACAAATACAACAGTGACAATAGCTAAAGCAACACAACTTGATTTAGTTACAGGATATTATGTAACTATCTCAAATACAGCCTTTAAAGATGTAAATGATAACTTGTTTGAAGGAATCTCAAATAAAACAACATGGGCATTTACAACTATAGATAACCAAGCACCAACTATTTCAAATAATAGCTCAAATGCAACAGCAACTATAAGTGTAGATGAAAACCAAACAGCAGTTGTTGATATAGACGCAACTGATCCAGATTTAGGTCAAACTTTAACTTACTCTATTAGTGGAACTGATGCAAGTTCCTTTGATATTGACTCAACTACAGGTGTTATTACTTTTAAAACAGCACCAGATTATGAAACAAAATCTTCATATAGTATTACAGTAAAAGCTTCAGATGATTCAACAGTAAGCCTAAGTGATACACAAGCACTTACAGTTAATATAAATGATGTAAATGAAGCACCAACTTCAGCAAATAACAGCTTTACTATAAATGAAGACACAACAAAAACATTTGCTTCAACAGACTTTGCATTTAATGATGTAGATAACGCAAATACTCTAAACTCTATAAAGATAGTTACTTTACCAAGTAAAGGAAACTTACAGTTAAATTCAAGTGATGTAGTAGTAAATCAAAGTATCTTAAAAGCTGATATTTCAAAGCTAACATACACACCAGTAGCAAATGAAAATGGAAGCTCTTACTCTTCATTTACATTTAAAGTAAATGATGGAAACTTAGACTCTACAAGTGCATATACAATGACTGTAAATGTAACAGCAGTTGATGATGCACCTGAAATAACAACAACTTTAGGTAATCAAACACAAGTAGAAGATGGTGAAGGATTAGTTATTTCTTTAGCTACTTCTGATATAGATTCAGATGCAAGTACTGCAACTTACGCTGTAACTTCATCGGATGAAAATATAGCAACAGCATATATAAGAGATGGAAAACTAATAGTAGTTCCACAGAAAAATGCAAATGGAAATGTAACTATTACTTTAACTTCAACAGTTGGTGGAAAAAGTACAACTAAAACATTTACATATACACTTACAGGTGTAAATGATGCACCAACTATTTCAAGTATTGATGATATTACACATGAACAAACTTCAAGTGTAATAAATAAAACGATAACATTTGATATTTGGGATGATGTGGAAGTTACAAGTTTAACTGCTACAAGCTCAAATCAAAATCTATTACCAAATAGTAGTATTGTAATACCTTCAGCACCATATGGAAGTCAATCAACACTTACATATACTATTTCTGAAAATAATGCAGGAAAAGCAGATATAACAATTACGGCAAAAGATGCTCAAGGTTTATCATATAGTGAGTCATTTAAAATAACTGTAGAATCTCAAAGTGATGCTCAGTGTGTAGAAAATGCAAAAACTGCACTTATATTTGATACTATAAAACTTAATAATAGCTTCCAAAATGCACTTAACTCTAACTTAGATTTAGTAACAGATATAAGTTCTGTTTGTGATGCAATAATCTCTTGGGAAACTACTGATAGTAATGTAGTTGATACAAATGGAGCAGTTACACAAGGAAGTGATAATAAAACTATCATGCTTACAGCAAATATCACAAAAGGTGAATTTAGTACTAACAAAGAGTTTTTAGTAACAGTTCTTCCAAGTACTGTTTCAGCAAGTGAAGCTTTAAGTAAATTAACATTTGAAACTATAAAAGAACAAAATAGTTCTAAAGCAACTATTATTTCAAAACTAAATCTTCCTACTAGTATTTTAGGTGAAGATATTATCTGGACAAGTAGTGATGATAGTGTTATATCTCCATACTCTGGATATGTAACTAGAAATACAACTGAAGATAAAGAAGTTACACTAACAGCAACAATAGGAAGTGAAAGTAAAACATTTGCTCTTACTGTATTAAAAGAAGAAACAAGTGATTTAAATTCTGTTACTAAAGATACACAGTTATTAACTATAGAGTCACTTTTAGGAGAGAATACAGATAAAAATTCTATTATTTACAATTTAGCTAAGCCACTACCAACAACAGGAGCAAATGGTTCAACTATTTCTTGGTCTTCTTCAAATACTGCATTTATAACAAATGAAGGTGATGTATTAAGAGATGCAAATGCAAATAAAACAGTTGTATTAACAGCAACTATTACAAAAGGAAGTGAAACAACAACAAAAGAGTTTACTTTCCAAGTATTACAAAATAAAATAGAAACAGCATCTTCAAATACATTTGTAAATGCTGGAACTACAACTAATGGAACACAAGTTAGTACAAGTGCAAATAGTCAAACAACTCAAACATTCTCTACATTTGCATCAACTATTTTAAATACAGTTGATACAATAGTTTCTCAAGGAAGTATTAGAAGTATTGTTGAAGTTGCTGAAAAAATTGTAAATGTATATTTAAATACAGATGGTACAACTAAATCAACACTTCAATCAACTACAGGTTCAGCCTCACTTGAAAATAAAAATGTAGGTTCAACTACAAATGTAGAAGATGATGGAGATATTGTTTCTTCAAATAGTGATAATACTATTAGATTAAAGTTAAATAATGATGGAACTGTAACTCATGAAGTAGTAAACAATACAGTGAGTAAAACATCTACAGCCACTTCAAAAGTTGCAAACTCATCAGTTAGAAGTGATGAAAGTGGAAATGTAGAAACTACATCAGAAGTAAAAAAAGATGGATATATCTATAAAGCAGTTGTATCAACTAATGCTACAGGTGAAACTACTACTAAGTTCGTAAGAGTTGATTTATCAACTGGTGAACAAAGTAATGTAGATAGTACAGTATCTTCAAGCACTCCATTCCAAGCAGGAAATGAAGTAGAAATTAGTGAAATTGATGGAAATTTATATATTAAAACAACAACACCACTAGATGGTAATTTAGAGATTGAGTAAGGATTAAAAAATGAAAAAGATATATTCAATAGTTTTATTAATAGCAGTAGCCTTAGGGTTTACTGCTTGTGGTGGAGGAGGAGGTGGCTCTTCTTTTAAAAATGCTATTATTGATATAAATGTAGCTTGTGTAGCAAGTCCAAGCTCAAATGATTTTGATACTTATATTACTCTATATAGTGGTGATGAGATAGTAAATGATGAAGCAGGAACTCTTGTAACAACTTACCATAATATTAATGGTGAAAAGAAAGTTTGCCTAAATAGTGGTAAAGCTCATATTGTAAGAAAGTAGGATAATTTCATGAAAAAATTTTTAATAAGCACAATAACTTCAACACTTTTAGTTACAAGTTTAAGTGCAAATAGCACAGAAAATAATCTATTTACATCTATTCAATATGGTTTTACTCATATAAACAATGATAAGAAAGATACATCAGGAACAGTAAGTTTAGCAGAAGAACAAGATAGTAGTTCAGAAAGTGTAAATTTAGAGTTTGGATATGAGTATAGTAAAAATATAGATTTGTCTGTAAATTATCAATTTGTATCAAGTGATGATGTAGATTTAAATAATATCTACTTGCAATCAAAATATAAGTTTGAAAATAAAAACTTTACTCCATATGTAGGAGCAATATTAGGGTACTCACAACTTAAATGGAATAAAGCCCCAATAAATACTTTAAATAATGATACAAAATCAAGTTCTTATATAGTAGGAGCAAATGCAGGTGTTTTATATCCTATTTCAAATAATACAGATTTAGTTTTAAACTATACTTTAGCATATATGGGACATAAAGCAGAACTTTCAACTACTTCTACAAATAATGCAGATTTAAAACATGATTTATTAAATACAGTATCATTTGGTATTAGGTTTAATTTTTAAGTAAGTGTAAATAAGAACAAGATTATTCTTGTTCTTATAAAATATTTAGTTGGTGAGCAAAATCAGCTGCAATTCTTTCGTAGTTTCTTACATCTAGTAATCTTTTTTGGCCATTTACTCCAACTTGTGCTACTTCATCTTTGTTTAGTCCTAATATATAATCAAGTTTTTCTTTAATCTCTTTTTTATTAAAGTTACTAAACCAAGCACTTTTATCATCTTCAAAAATTGAGCTATTGTTTTCATTTTTTGACATGATACAAGGTACTGCTGATGAATAGTAATCAAGTACTTTCATAGGTGTTGAAGAATTGAATAGTGAAATATCAGGAAGTAAAGCCAATCCTATATCTGCTTTTGCAATTAAGTCTAAAAGTTCATCTTTAGTTTTTGCATTATAAATTTCAATATGATCTTTTATACTTGAATACTTTTCTACTAACTCTTTTGCATACTCAGGGTCTTTTGTAGAGATCATAAGTTTATATGTTCCATCACTTAGCTCACAGAAAGCATCTAAGATAGTTTCAAACTCTCTTAATTTATCAAGTGTTCCAGCATAGAAGAATCTTTTTTCAATTCCTTCATGTTGAATATTTTCATGTAGAATCTCTGGGTCAATTGCAGATGGTATTACAAATGTTCTTGTTTTTACATCTTTGAAATAATCATTTTTCATTTGAATTGATGTAGGTAAGAATATATCACACTCATTTATAAGTGCAGTTTCTGTAAAAGTTTTAATTTTATTGTTAATTAAATCTAAGAAACTAACTCTTTTATTTGCTTCATCTGTTTGGATTTTGGCGATTCTTTTTGGAAATGATAGTCTAAATGCCAGTTTGAAACTATTTGTTTTTTTATATTTTAAAGCTTCTTTTAAAATATCAGTATCATTTCTTACTGCTACAACTTCATAATCTTCAACTTTGTAGCCATTTTTTTCAAGCTCTTCAATAGGATTTTTTCTAAATCTATCAGGAAGAATCAATTTATTTTCATTTTTTACTTCAAAATCTTGTGAAAAACTTGAGAAATAAACTATATTGATATCAAAATGTTTGTTTAAATATTTTTCAAACAAAGGGCCAATAAAACTATGTTCATGATACTCTTCTTGGTCAGTAATGTATAAGAACTTACTCATTTGCTACTCCTTAAATTTTTAATTTAAAGATAGTAGCAAAGAAATATCGCATTAAAAGAGCATAAATGTTATTTGTTTATTTTTCCGAATCGTAACTCTGCAACCAAAGTTGCTACGATAATTAACACAGCTCCAAATATTTGAATTTGAGTTAATATCTCACCACCCGCAAAATATCCATATATTGCTGCACTTACTGGCTCCATAGTGAAAATAACTGCAGTTTTAGTTGCTGTTGTAAATTGTTGCATATATGTTTGAATTAAAAATGCATATACAGTAGCAAATACAGCTGTAACTATTACGGCTTTAAAAAAAGTATAGTCATAAGGTAAGTCAAAAGTTTTATCATCTAAACAAAGTGAAAAGATTAGTGATAAAATAGCAACAGTTGTAAACTGCACTAAAACTAAAACAAATACATTTGATTTAACAGAAAACTTTCCTGTAAATATAATATGTAAAGCAAAAAGTACTGCACAAATTAGAGTAAGAAACTCACCAATTCCAAGAGTCAAGCTACCACTCATTGTAAGTAAATACAAACCTACAACAGCTATAAGTGAAGCTATAAATACATTTTTCCTAACATGGTCTTTAAAAATAAAGTAAGCTAAAAATGGAACGCAAATAACATTTAGCCCTGTAATAAATGCCACAATAGAACTTTTTGTAAAACTTAGTCCAAAAGTTTGTGTAGCAAAAGCTGAAAATAGTACTACTCCTAATGTTATACCATAAATTACAGTTTGAGTATTTGTGTGCTTTAAAAATTTGTAAGCAATAAAAAACATTAAAATTGAAGCAAGGGCAAATCTAAAAAATAAGAATGCATATACAGGTGTGTGATTTATTGCTTCTTGTACCATCAAGAAGGTTACACCCCATGCAATAGCAACTGTTAAAAGTAAAAAGTCTGCTCTATACTCATAAAGTTTTGATTTTGTCATAAGTATCCTTGAAAAAATAAAAAAAAGATTATACCACTTTTTATACAATTTATTTTTATAAATCACATGTTTTTTGCATATAATATGTACTTAATGTAACTTTAAAACTATTTTCAGTAATATTTAAGTTTCAATCAAAAAAGAGAGAGTATATGAGTAATAATATAATTTCAATGACAAATATCGATAAATACTATGATGATTTTCATGTTTTAAAAAACATTAACTTTAGTGTAAAACAAGGTGAGATTGTTGTAGTTTGTGGTCCTTCTGGATCAGGTAAATCAACTTTAATTAGATGTATTAACGGACTTGAAGAGATAGATTCAGGTGAAATTATTGTTGATAATATTGATATTCATGGAAGTAAAAAGAACTTAAAAGAGATTAGAAGTGAAGTTGGAATGGTATTCCAACACTTTAATTTATTCCCTCATTTAACAATTTTAGAAAACATTACAATTGCACCTACACTTGTAAAAAACATGTCTAGTGCTGAAGCTTCTAAAATAGCTATGGGACTTCTTGAGAAAGTAAAACTTGAGCATAAAGCAAACTCTTACCCAGCTGATTTATCAGGTGGTCAAAAACAAAGAGTTGCAATCGCAAGAAGTTTAGCTATGAAACCTAAAGTTATTTTATTTGATGAGCCTACATCTGCCCTTGACCCTGAAACAATTGGTGATGTATTATCAGTAATGAAAGATTTAGCTAAAGAAAACTTCACTTTAGTTTGTGTAACTCATGAAATGGGATTTGCAAAAGAAGTTGGAGATAGAATTGTATTTATGGATGAGGGAATTATTGTTGAAGAGAATACTCCAGAAGAGTTCTTTAAAAACCCAGAATCACCAAGAGCTAAAAAGTTCTTAAATGAAATTTTAGTTCACTAAAAATTTAAAAAAATAGGAAAGAAAAAAAGAATGATAAAAAAGATTGTAGCTTTATTTTTATTAGTAGTATCAACTTCAGTTTTTGCTGATGATATTGAACTTTGGAAAAAATCAACATTAAATAAAATAGTTCAAAAAGGTGAACTTGTAGTAGCACTTGAGCCTGGATATATGCCTTTTGAAATGAAAGATAAAAAGGGAAGAATTATTGGTTATGATGTTGACATTGCAAAAGCAATGGCAAAAGCAATGGGTGTAAAACTAAAAATTGAAGAAACAGCATTTGATGGAATTATTGCTGGTTTACTTACTAATAAATATGACATTATCATCTCGGGTATGACTATTACTCAACAAAGAAACTTAAAAATTAACTTTTCTGACCCTTATATTGTTGTAGGTCAAACTGTTTTATTAAATAAAAACTATCAAAATGAAATTAAAACTTCTAAAGATTTAGATAACGCAAAATATACAATTACAGCTGTTTTAGGTCAAACAGGGGAAATTGCTGCAAGAAAGTTTTTCAAAAATGCGAAAGTTGTTACATTTGAAACTGAGAGTGAAGCAGTATCTGAAGTGTTAAGTGGAAGAGCAGCTGCTTTTGTAAATGACCAACCATACAATACTGTATTTATGGATGGAAAAGGTAAAGATTCATTAATTCATATGGATAAACCTTTAACTTATGAGCCTTTAGCATTTGCTATTAGAAAAGGTGACCCAGATTTTTTAAACTGGTTAAATAACTTTTTAAGACAAATTAAAGAGGACAAAGTAATAAATCTACATGAAAAACTATATGAAAAATGGTTTGTAGATACAAAATGGCTTCAAAGAGTACAGTAAGTCAATCTTAAATTAAGGAGAGAGAAGATGAAAAGTATTAAGAAACTGTTTGTTGCAATCTTTGCAATTAGTGCATTATCGGGGGTTAATTCACTTGCTGATGATATTAATTTATGGAAAAAATCTACACTAAATCAGATTCTTCAAAGAGGTGAGTTACAGGTTTGTTTAGAACCTGGATACATGCCTTTTGAGATGAAAGATAAAAGAGGAAAAATCATAGGTTATGATGTTGATATGGCAAAGAGAATGGCT
Source organism: Arcobacter pernae (assembly GCF_049472135.1). Classification (NCBI taxonomy): domain Bacteria; kingdom Pseudomonadati; phylum Campylobacterota; class Epsilonproteobacteria; order Campylobacterales; family Arcobacteraceae; genus Arcobacter; species Arcobacter pernae. The sequence continues at coordinate 50,515 of NZ_JBMOVV010000016.1, read as the reverse complement.
AAGGAAATGGGTGTTAAATTAAGCCTTAAGCCAACTGCTTGGGATGGAATTATTGCAGCACTAGTAACTGGTAAATGTGATATTATCATGTCTGGTATGACTATTACTCAACAAAGAAACTTAAAAATCAATTTTGCTGACCCATACGTAGTTGTAGGTCAAACAATTATGATGAAAAAAGAGTTAGAAGGTAAAATTAAATCTGCAAAAGATTTAGATAAACCTGAGTATACAGTAGTAACTAAACTTGGTGTTACAGGTGAAGTTGCAACAAGAAAGTTCTTTAAAAATGCAAAAATTATTACATTTGAAACAGAAGCTGATGCAGCAAGTGAAGTTTTAAATGGTAAAGCAGATGCGATCGTTTATGATCAACCTTATAATATTCTATTTATGAGTGATAAGGGTAAAGGTAAATTAATTCACCTTGATACACCTTTAACTTATGAGCCATTAGGTTGGGCTATTAGAAAGGGTGATCCAGACTTCTTAAACTGGTTAAATAATTTCTTAAGACAAGTAAAAGAAGATAAGGTAGTAGATTTCTACAACAAATTAAACCAAAAGTGGCTAAAAGACACTGACTGGCTAAAAAGAGTTCAATAATAAATGGCAAAAAAAGAATCATGGACACAAAATAAAAACCTAGGGCATTTTATTGCTCTAGCGTTTTATCTTGCAGTAGGGTATTTTTTCTATTTAGCTGCGGCTAATATGAATTATGTATGGAAGTGGAATTCAGTTCCAAAGTATTTTCTTTATGAAGAAACAAAAAGTATAGAAGCTCCAATAGATGGAAAACTAGTATTAGAAGATGGAAAGTACTATATTGAAGGTAGTGAAAAAGTAGAACTTACGAACTTAGATAGTAGTTTTTCATTTGATTATGAAGTAGGAAGTGATGTTTATCAATACGACTATGTTGCTTCAAAAACAGAAACAAAAGCAGGACCTATTTTAAATGGACTTTGGGTAACTTTAAAAATATCATTCTTTGCAGCGATACTTACTTTTATAATAGGTGTTATTGTAGCAATGATGAAGTTATCATCTTTAGTATTTTTAAGGGATATTGCGACCGTTTATATTACAATTGTTAGAGGAACACCTCTGCTTGTTCAAATTTTCTTATTCTATTTTATAGTTGCTAATATATTTGAACTTGATAGATTTATTGCGGGGGTTTTATCTCTTGGTATTTTCTTTGGTGCTTATATGGCAGAGATTTTAAGAGGGGCTATTCAATCAATTGACAAAGGTCAATTAGAAGCAGCTAATTCTCTTGGTATTTCAAAGTATCAAGCTATGAGATATATTATTTTACCACAAGCTTTTAAAAGAGCATTACCAACACTTGTTGGAGAAATGATTGCACTTATTAAAGATTCATCTTTAGTTTCTGTAATCTCAATTACAGATTTAACAAAAGTTGGTAAAGAAATCGTTGCAAATACTTTCTCTCCATTTGAAACATGGATAGTTGTTGCAGTACTTTATTTATGTATTACATCAATACTAAGTTTAATTGGACATAGACTAGAGAAAAAAATGAAAGCAAAAGGTGGGATGAGTTAATTGGAACTTATCTCAACTTTCTTACAGCAATCAATCACATTTTTCGCAATTATGGACCCAATAGGGATTAGTGCAATTGCACTATCTTTATTGAGTACAAATATTACAAAAACACAAATCTCTAAAGTAGCATATAAATCAACTCTTACAATTGTTATTGCATTTTTTGTAGTAATCATAAGTGGTGAAGCAATATTAAAACTATTTGGAATTGATGAAAATTCACTTAAAGTTATGGGTGGTTTAGTTCTTATCTTAATGGCTATTTCAATGGTAAGTGGTCCTACAAAACCTAAAAATAATGGAAATATTGAAGAGCAAAAAGATGATGAAGAATTAGCAATTATACCAATTGGTATTCCTATTGCTTTTGGTACAGGGCTTTTTACTACTATTATCATTTTTAAGCATCAAGCTAATACGTTTTTAGATTTAGTATCTATAACTTTGGCTTTTTTAGTAAATGCAGTTTTATTCTATTTTATTTTAAAAAACTCAATTTATATTAAAAAGTATTTAGGACTTACTGGACAAAATATTATTACTAAACTTATGGGATTAATAGTTGGAGCTATTGCTGTACAGTTTATAGTAAGCGGAATAGTAAATCTTGCAAAAGGTTATTGGGGTGCTTGATATATTTTTAAAAGGTTTTATTGTAACTATCTCTTTAATAGTTGCAATTGGAGCACAAAATGCCTATGTATTAAAACTAGGACTATTAAGACAATATGTATGGGTAGCTGTACTAATCTGTGTTGTATCAGATTTTTTACTTATATCAGCTGGAGTTTTAGGGCTTGGTTTTTTTATAAAAGGTAATCAAATTTTAATAAACTCAATTGCAGTTATTGGAATAGTGTTTTTAAGTGTTTATGCCCTTTTATCTTTTAAATCTGCTTTAAAAAATGAAAGTATGAAAATAGATGATGAAGTAAAAACCAACCCTTTAAAAAAAGTAATTACAATGCTTTTAGTTTTTACTTTCTTAAACCCTCATACTTATCTTGATACAGTTCTTCTAATAGGTGGAATTGGTGCAAATGTTGAAGATAGTATGAAACTATACTTTTTACTTGGGGCTGTTTGTGCTTCGGCTTTTTGGTTTACTCTTTTAGGTTTTGGAGCAAGAGCTTTAATACCTTTATTTAAAAAGCCAATAACTTGGAAAATACTTGATATTCTTATTGGTATTTTAATGCTTATAATAGCATACTCTTTAATAGATTTAATTACATTTTAGTTATCATATTATCATTGAAAAGGTGATAATATGAATAACTCCAGCGTTGAAAAAATAGCTTGTTTTACTACTGTTCTTGATCCCTATAATGGAATCACAATTGATGCAAAAGATTTGCCTTCTTGCAAAGAAGAGTTTGAATTAAATTTAGACTATCTAATAGAAGAAACAATTGAAAAAAGAAATCTAATTTGGATATATATAGATATAAAAAGGTCTGATTTTATTCCAATAGCAACTAAAAGAGGTTTTTACTTTCACTCATGTGATGAGGGTTATGTTTTAGTTGTGAAAAGACTAAAAGAAAATGCCATAGTTCCAACAGCAGCAAATCACACTTTAGGTGTTGGAGCAGTTGTGATAAATGATAATAATGAGCTTTTAGTAATAAAAGAGAAAATCTCAAATATTGGTTTTAAACTTCCAGGTGGTCATATAGATAATGGTGAGATGATTTCAACTGCTTGTGTAAGAGAGGTTAAGGAAGAAACAGGAATAGATGTAGAGTTTGAGTCTATAATCTCACTAGGACATTTTTATCCACATCAGTTTCATAAATCAAACTTGTATGTTCTGTGTTTAGCAAAGCCTTTATCTTTTGAAATAAATATACAAGATACTCAAGAAATAGTTGATGCAAAATGGGTTAAAATAGAAGAGTATTTAGAAGATGAAACAGTACTTGCTTACTCAAAAGCAGTAGTTATGGCAGCTTTAGAGTATCAAGGTTTTAAACTAGCAAATCATCAAACACTTTGTCATATAAAAAGGGATTTTGAGCTGTTTTTCCCTTTAGAAAAGTAAGCTAATACTTATGAATTAGAATTAAATTCTTCTCTTCCGAAGAATTTAGTTTTGTTAGTGTGAATAACCATATTCTTAGCCATTTGATCATTTATATCTGCAATATTCATTGTATCTTGTGCTTTTGATGCATTTTCTTGCGTTGCTTTATCTATTTGAGAAACGGCATTGTTTATTTGTTCTATTCCAGTTTTCTGCTCTTTTAATGAATCAAATACATTATTCATAATATCTCTAGTTTTTACAATATTTTCATTTATTATCTCATACTCATTTATCATCTCATCTGATGCTTTTTTCCCTCTTGTTGTTACATCTGATGCATCCCCAACTAATGTTTTTATTTCATGTGCTGCTTCAGCACTTCTTGTTGCTAGATTTCTAACTTCTTGAGCTACTACAGCAAAACCTTTACCCGCTTCTCCAGCAGTCGCTGCTTCTACTGCTGCATTTAGTGATAAAATATTTGTTTGGAAAGCAATTTGATCAATAATTGCAATAGCTTCTTCAATTGATTTTGTTTTATTATTTATTTCATCCATTATAGAAGCATTATCTTTTGCATTGTGATAACCCTTATTAATTGATTGATTTAAATCTTGAGAGTATTGAATCATTTGACTTACATTTGAATTATTATTGATGATTGTACTAGTTATTTGTTCAATTGCAGAAGCTGTTTCTTCTAGTGTGGCAGCTTGTTGTATTACACTTTTGCTTAGAGCATTAATATTCCCTTTTAAAATATCAGAGTTCTTACTAAGTTTTGTATTGTTTTTTAAACTACTTAATAACATCTGAGATATTTTTATATTAACTTGATTTATTTCATCAATCATATCTTTTAAGTCATTGCTATAAATATTTTCTATTTGAATAGTAAAGTTATTATTATTGTAGTTATCCATAAAATTGTTTAAAGAGTCAATAGTTTTTCTAAAACTATCTAGTGTATTATTTATATTTTTTGATATTATATTTATTTTTTCATTTGATGATGTATTTGTGATTCTTGTATCATATTCACCTTGACTAGAAAGCTCAGTTACTTTTTGTATTTCATCAAAAATTTCTTCATTAAAAATATTATCTATTCTGTTTTTTTCATTTTCTTCATTTGTTTCAGTAGTTTTTTTATTGTTATTTTCTTTTCCTATAAAATTAAAAGCCATTATTATTAATATAGATAAACTTGAAATTATGTATATCAAGTAAGTTGGATTTTTATTTAAGAAAGTAAGTGCAATTATTGTTGTAATAGCAGTTATTGAAGCTAATAGATGGTTTTTATTCATAGTTGTCCTTATTGAAATAGTTGAATATTGTACTTGTAAAAGGTAGCATAAAAAAAGCATTTAGAAATTATTTTACTATTCTATGTAATAAAATTTTAATATATAAAGTTATATAAAGTATAATACAAAAAATTAAAGGATTATCTATATGAAAAAAATTATATCAACAAATGATGCTCCATCAGCAATTGGACCATACAATCAAGCAACAGCATTTGAAAAACTAGTATTTTTATCAGGTCAAATTCCATTAGACCCAAAAACTATGGAACTAGTTGGAGGAGATGATGTTCAAGCACAAACAAGACAAGTTATGGAAAATTTAAAAGCAGTATTAGAAGAAGCAAACTCTTCTTTTGACAATGTTTTAAAAACAACTTGTTATTTATCTGATATGGATAACTTTGTAGCTTTCAATGAAATCTACGCAGAATACTTCGGTGCAGATGACGCACCAGCAAGAGCTACAGTGGCAGTAAAAACTTTACCTAAAAATGTTTTAGTTGAAGTGGATGCGATAGCGTTTAAAAACTAGAAGATAACTACTTTTTCTTTTTTAAAAGAAAAAGTAGCAAAATTAAAGTTTACTATAAAATTATTATATCTTGTAAAATTTTATCATTACTGTATAATTATAGTTAAATTAGAAAGCAGTTTTTGATAGAATATTAAATAAGATATATACTTTAAAGATATTTCTAATTAAGTCTAATTAATAGGAATATAGAATGAAACAAGAACTAATTATAGAAATAATAAAACTATTAAATACAATATTAGAAATATACCTAAGACATTTCTAGTAAAATTAAAATAAAGAAGATAACTCTTCTTTATTTTAAACTCAACCCAACTCTTTGTTTCTCCAAATCAACACTTATAACTTTTACTTTTTCTAAGTTCTGATTTATATTTAGAACTTCACTTGGATGATTTATTCTTTTATTACTTATTTGTGAGATATGAAGTAGGGCATCGTTTTTTAGTCCTATATCTACAAAAGCTCCGAAGTCTGTGATGTTTCTTACTATTCCACTTAAGATAAAGCCTTCTTTTAACTCTTCTATTGAAGTTACATCACTTGCAAACTGTACTTGGTTGAAGTTTTCTCTTATATCAAACCCTGGTTTTTTAAGTTCTTCTATTATGTCTTTTAGTTTTAGTGGTGTTGTTTTTAGTTCTTTTGATATTTGCTCTATTTGTGAATCAATAATACTATTTATATCATAAGATATTTGTAGTTTTTTAGTTAACTCATAATCTTCTGGGTGAATTGCTGTATTATCTAAGATAGATTTTCCATCTTTTATTCTTAGAAATCCTATTGCTTGGATATATGCTTTTTCACCTATACCTTTTACTTTCAAAAGCTCTTTTTTACTTGTGAATTTTTTGATTTTATCTCTATGTTCTACTATGTTTATTGCAAGTTTTTCACTAATTCCAGAGATAAAAGATAGTAATTTATATGAAGCTGAGTTTAAATCAACTCCTACTTTATTTACTAGGTCAACTGTTGTATTTTCAAGCTTTTGGCTTAACTCTTTTTGATTTATATCATGTTGATATTGACCAATACCCAGTGATTTGGGGTCGATTTTTACAAGTGCAGCCATTGGGTCTCTTAATCTTTGTGCAATAGAAATAGCACCTCTTATTGTCACATCTAGGTTTGGATACTCTTGTATTGCTATTTTTGAAGCTGAGTATACACTAGCACCTATTTCACTAACTATGGCATAGTTAATATCTAAATTTTTTTCTTTTATTAGATTTGCTATAAAAGAGGCAGTTTCTCTTGAAGCTGTTCCATTTCCTATGGCTATTGCAGTGATATTATGTTTTTTTATTAGCTCACATACTACTTTTGAAGAGTTTGTTATATCCTCTTTTGGTTTTGTAGGATATATTACATTTGAGTCTAAATATTGTCCATTTTCATCTATTACAGCTAGTTTACATCCCGTTTTATATCCAGGATCCATTCCTAAAATCACTTGGTTTATAAGTGGTGCTGTTTGAAGTAATTCTTTTAGATTTTTACCAAAAAGCTCTATTGCTTCTTTGTTTGCTTTATCTTTCAGATTTGCTATTGCTTCTCTTTTTAGACTTGGAAGAAGAAGTCTTTTAAGTCCATCTTTATAGGCTTCAAAAACTATATCTTTTGAACTGCTTGCCCATGATGGGATTTTGTATTTTTTGATATTTTCTAATATATGTTTTTCATCAATATCAACTTTTATGTTAAGTTGCTTTTCATTTACAGCTCTTAAAATAGCAAGAGTTCTATGGGCTTTGATATATTTTATTTTTTCATTTTGACCTGCAAAACTTGAATAAACACCATTTTTGTCAAACTCTTTTGCTTCTTTTATTTCTAAGCTTCCCCAGTTTAAAATGATATTTCTAATAATCTCTTTTGATTTAAAATCATCTGCATATCTTTGAGCTATTATGTCTTTTGCCCCTTGTATTGCATCATCAATTGATTTTATATTTTTATTTAAAAACTGTTTTGCTTTTTGATTTATCTCATCATTTGTATATTTTAAACACTGGATTATGTTTGCTAAGGGTTCTAAGCCATTTTCTATTGCAGTGCTTGTTCTTGAAGATTTTTTATCTTTAAATGGAGTGTATATATCTTCTAAAGCTTGAAGTGTTGTAGCTTCTTCTAGTTGTTTTTGAACCTTTTCACTTAAAAAGTTTTTCTCTTTTAAAAGGTTTATTATCTCTTCTTTTCTAGATAAAAGCTTTTGTGAGTATTGAAAAACTTCTTCAAAAATTCTAAGCTCTTCATCTGTTGCTCCACCTGTAAAATCTTTTCTATATCTTGCAATAAATGGAATAGTACAACCTTCTTCAAGAAGGTTGATTATATTTGAGATAGATTTTGAACTAAGGTTTGTTTTTTCTTCAATAAGTTTAATTAATTCATTAGTCAAGTACAACTTCCTTGAAGTCACTTCTTGTATCTTTTAAAGGTTTGTTACTTTGAGCTCTTACTGTATATACAAAAGAGATTTTTGCTTCATCTGTTTTATTTTTACTTGCATGGTGAAGTGTTTTACAGTGAAAAAGTACTACATCTCCTTTTTTTAGGTTTTTATGCGTTTTTTTTGCAATGATTTTTTTGTTTTCTTCATGGTCATCTAAGAAGTTTGAGTCTTCATCAAAACACTCTTTACAGAAGTTGATTTTATGACTTCCTGGAATAAACTCTAATAAACCATTATCTAAAAACTCATCACCTAGACTTAACCATACAGACACTAGATTGTCACCTTCAAAATGCCAGTATCTTCTATCTTGGTGCCAGTAAGTTCTTGTACTTTCGTGTGGAAGTTTTGTCATTATTGAGTTATGATGAGCTAGTGTTAAAACAGGAGTATCATTTAGTACTTGTTTTAAAATAGGTCTTATATCTTCATTTGTCATCCACTCTTTAAAAATATCTTCTCTATCATAAACTTGTCTTAGTCTTCTAACTGTAATATTTTCATCATCAAGTTGCATATACTCTTGTTCTGTTTCAATTGGTGCTTGTTTAGCTGTTAAGTGCTCTTTAGCTTTTTGTAAAATCTCATTACAAAGTTTTTCATCTGCAAAGTTTTTAATGATTAAAAAACCATTTTCATTAAACTCTTCTAATTGTTGTTCTGTAAGTTGCATTTATACTCTTATATAGATAATTTTTTCGTATTATAGTCAAAAAAGGATTTTTATTTGTTTATTTATTGAAAATAGTTTTTTAAAAGAGATAAATAAGTTATATAAAACTAATTATACAGGATTGTCACACAAAAAGTACTATTTTATTGTATAATATCTGCATTAATTTAAAATAAGGATATTAGAGTGCATATTGCATTTATTATTGAAAATTGGGCTAATATTGAGCCATTAAAAAGTTCAACTCTTGCTGTTATTAAAGAGTGTATGCAAAGAGGTCATAAGGTTTCTGTTTTATATACATATGATTTAACTGTAAGAAATAATATAGTTCATGGTTTTGCAAAAAATTTAAAATTTGAAGGAAAAATTCCAGAGTCAGCTACTGCTTTTTATAAAAAGATATCGTATGATATTAAATTGACAGCACTTCATGCTTTTGATTGTATTATGATTAGAAAAGACCCTCCAATTTCACCATTAGTTTTCAACTTTTTAGATTCAGTAAAAAATGAAACATTAATAATAAATGATGTAGATGGTATTAGAAAAGCAAACAATAAACTTTATACTACAACATTCCATGATCCTACAAATACATATTTACCAAAAACTCATGTATCAGGTAGTAAAAAATATATCAAAAAGATAATTGAAGAATCAGATGAAGAGAAAATGATATTAAAACCTTTAGATGGTTCAGGTGGAAGAGGTGTTATTGTTCTTGAAAAAAATGCCACTTCAAATATCAACTCATTATTAGATTTCTATATTGATGATTCTGGTGAAAATTATGTAATTTTACAAGAGTATATTCATGGAGCTGAAAATGGTGATGTAAGAGTAATTATGTTAAATGGTAAAGCAATTGGTGCATATCATAGAAAACCAGCTGATGGTGAACATAGAGCTAATATCCAAACAGGTGGAACAGCACATAAATATACATTAACTGAATCTCAAAAAAAGATTTGTTCAAAAGTTGGTAAAAAACTAGCTTCTGATGGTATTTTCTTTGCTGGACTTGATATGATAGGAGATAAAATCTTAGAAGTAAATGTTTTAAATCCAGGTGGAATTACAAATATTAATAAGCTTTCAAAATTAAAACTTCATAAAAATGTAGTTGATTTCATAGAAGAAAAAGTTCATGAAAAAATCGAAAAAAGAGCTGAACTTGAGTACTTATTAAAAAGACTTAGCGAATTAAGAGAGTAAGTAAATTTTACTTACTCAATAGAATTTTATCTGTTAATATAGCTAAATCTTTATCTCTTAGCTTATATGTATAACTTATCAATGTACTTAAATCTAAGTTATTTTGTATCATTAAATTTGCAGCACCTTGATAATCCTTTTTTGAAGTGATTAAAAACACAATTTGGTCAATTAAACTTTTAACTTGTATACTTACACTTGGATTAATACTCATTGCAACTCCTTTAATTTAAAATTGCATCATGCCATTGCACTAAAGATATACGTCTTCCATCTTTTACTTTTTTTACCTCATGACAAAAAAATGGATTACTTGGAAAAAGTACCATTTGACCGGCTTTTGGTTTAATAGTTACATTCTGCGCATTTTTATCATATAGATAATTGAAAAGTAATTCTCCCCCGTGGAAATGCACATCATCTTTTATATTTTCATCATATGTTGTAGTAAATAAAACTGTTGAAAGTTTTCTATTTCTTGCAACAGCTTTAAATCCTATAAGTTCATTTTCATTGTAAATCATACTTGAATCATCACTATGAATACTATAAAAAGAGCCCTCTAAATACTCTAAAGCTTGAAGTTTTGAAGCTGTTGTTAAACATAAATTAAAATAGTTTTCAATTTCAGCTTGTTTCTCTTTAAATCTTTGATTATATATCTCTAAATAAGTATCTTTGATTTTATAAATATTTGTTTTTCTGATTTCTTCATCTAGTTGACTATCTGGATAGTTCTCCAAAGTTTTTAACTTTGCTTTTTCATAATCAGAGCTTTCTTTTAAATCTTTGTTAATTAATAAACACTCTTCTTGTGTTAGAAAATCATCTATTATTAAAAAAGGATAATCATAGTATGTATTTGGTATTAGTTTTGTCTCTATTTCCATTTCAAACAGAAATTTAGAACAGAAGACATGATTACTAATTTGAATACTATTTGTATCTAATATCTTAGATATGTTTTTTTCAATTCGCATGTTTTTACTCTAGTTTTTAAGATATTTTATTACATAGTCTGCAAAGTTTGTTATGTCCAGTAGTTTTAATTTTTGTGTTCGTGATACTATGTTTTCAAATGATAGTTGATGTTGTTGCATAAGTTGATATGCAATGTCATAATTCTTTTTTTTAATGTTTGAAACTATTTCATATATTGTTTCTATGATAGGGTCTTCTATCAAATAACCATCAATATATTTATCTAAAAATACCATTGACAATTTTCATTCTCCAAATTAATATAAAATAAGAATCTATTAGTTCTATTGAAATTATAAACCAGAAATCTCAGAAAAAAGCTGAAATGAAACTTAAACTATTTTTAGCCCAATTAAAGTACCATTAATAGGCTATTTCAGAGAAAAAAATAAATATTAGAAAGTTTATAAAAATTAGTTTATTAAGCAAAAAAATCATAAAAAATGATAAAACCTAATTAAATTTATCAAGTTTAAATATACTTGAAAAGCACACAAATCTAGTAAGTATAAATATATTTGATTAAATTAATCAAGATTAAAGTTAATGACTTTTTTAGAAAAAGAAGCTATAATGACATTAAAATTTGATAGATTAAGTTAAAACATAAATAAATCAGGAGAGTAAGATGGCGGAAAAAGAGTTATCACCTTTAGAGCAGTTAAAAGCTTCAAGAAACCCTTTAAGAGTTGTAGATGATATGTTTAAAGAAGCACAAGAGGGTGTTCCTTTAAAAGATGAATACATTGGACTTTTAAAATGGTATGGTATGTATCCACACATTAATGGTGAGGAAACAGAAGATAAAGCATACTTTATGAAAAGAATCAAATTAACTGATGCAAAAATGACTGCTAAGCAATTAGAAGTTATGGCTAAAATTGGTCAAGATTATGCACAAGGTTTAGTTGATTTTACAGATAGACAAAATGTACAATTTCACTTTATTGAAATCAAAGATATTCCTGCAATTTTTGAGTTATTAGATTCAGTTGGTTTAACATCAAGAATGGCTTCAGGTGATGGACCAAGACCTATTATGACTTCTCCTGTTGGTGGAATTGATGCTGATGAAATTATTGACGCAAGTACAATAGCAAAAGAGATTGATACATATTTTGATGAGAATGAAGATAGATTCTGTAACTTCCCAAGAAAATATAAAATTGGTGTTTCTGGATGTTCTAAACATGCAGCAGCTCATGAAATCCAAGATGTAGCTTTTACAGCATTTAAAGATGAAAATGGTGAAGTTTTATTTGATTTAACAGTTGCTGGTGGACTTTCTAAATCTAAGCAAATTGCATATAGAGCAAATAGATATGTAAAACCAGAACAAGTAAAAGATGTAGCAGTTGTATGTGCTGAAATCTTTAGAGATCATGGAAATAGACATAATAGAAATAAAGCAAGAGTTAGACACTTAGTTAATGAGTGGGGATTAGAAAAGTTTGTAGCTGAGATTGAAACTAGATTAGGTTACTCTTTACAAGAAGGTTTAGTTGAACCAAAAATAACTCCAATGGAAGATAGACATCACTTTGGTATTCATAAAGCAAAACAAGAGGGTGAGTCTTATGTTGGATTTGCAACAAACTCAGGTAGAGTTGCTGGTGATGACTTTAAAGCTATGAGTGATATTTGTAATAAATATAATGCAGGTGGTATTGCTTTAACTTCAACTCAAAACTTTATTGTTTATGGTGTTAAAGATGATGTAGCACAAGATTTAGCAGATGAATTTGCAGCACTTGGGTACCCATATGAGCCTTCAGTATTTAGAGCAAGACTTCAATCATGTACAGGAAGAGAGTTCTGTAAATTTGGTATTACTGAAACAAAAGAGTATGCTAAGAAAGTTGTAGTTGAACTTGAAGAGAAAAACCCAGACTTTAAAGAACCTGTAATGATTGCTATTTCTGGATGTGGAAATGGATGTTCTCAACCACAAATTTCTGATATAGGTTTAGTTGGAACTAAAGTTAGAGATGAAGAAGGAAATAGAGTTGAAGGTTATGATGTACTTTTAGGTGGTCACTTACAAGGTGAAAAAGGAAGTAGAATAGCACATAAATCAGGTGTTAAAGTAGAAGCAACTAAGGTTGTGGATTTTATCTCTGATTTAGTATCTTCGTATAAAGCTGACAACTTAGGTCAAGCTACATTTAAAGACTATTTAAATGTAGTAGAATTAGATAAATAGAAGGTTTTCCCTTCTATTTAATTTTCTTAGTAAAGTTTCCCAAACTTATCCATATATAAAAGATAAACTCTCAAATCAAACTCCACTTGATGATAATCCTGCATCATAAAAGTACATAAATTATAAAAAGCTTTGTTGTGTTCTTTCTCTTTAAGATGAGCTAGTTCATGAACTACAATCATTTCTAGAAATTTTTCAGGTACATTTTTAAATATGGTAGCTACTCTGATTTCATTTTTTGCTTTAAGCTTATTTCCTTGAACTCTTGATACAAATGTATGCATACCTAAAGCATTGTTTATTACATTTATTTTTCCATCATATAAAACTTTTGATAATTGATATTTTTTAAAATATTGATTTTTTAAATCATTAACATATTCGTACAAAGCTTTATCAGATTTAATAGAATGAGCTGTAGGGTATTTTGATTTTATATATTTATCAAGTCTGTTTTGTTCTAACAAGGTTTGTATTTGTTCTTGTAAATTCTTGGGGTAGTGTTTTAAGTATTTCATTAAAGTATTATATTAAAAAGTTTGTTATAATCCATTGGAAAAAAGAAAAAAGATTAAAATAATGGAAATACTAAATACAAATAGATTGATATTAAGAACTATGTGTGAAGAAGATTTTAAGATTTTACATGAAAAGATATTTTCAAATAAAAAAGTAGTAGAAAATACCTTTGGTTCAAGTGGATTTTCAAAAGAAGATACAAAAGAGTTTTTAAAAGCAAAAGGAAATTTTGATAAGAAAATTGGATTATCTGTTTTAGAAGAAAAATCAAGTAAAAATATAATAGGTTTAGCAGGTATTTTACCTTGTAAATATTTAGGTGAAGAGGATTATGAAATAGGCTTTATTTTAGAAGAAAACTCTTGGGGTAAAGGTTATGCAAAAGAGATAGGAATAGAGCAAATACAGCAAATAAAAACTTTAGGAAAAAGTAGAGCCATAGCAGCAGCTGCAAAAGAAAATATCTCTTCTCATAAGGCATTAACTAATCTAGGATTTAAGTTTGTAAAAGATTCATATGACGAAATAAGAGGAAAAAGAGTAATTTACTCTTTAGAGTTTGAATAAAAGAAGATTAGATTTCTTCTTTTATTTTTTCTAAATCATTTATTTTTTCGTGGTACTGATTCTCTTTTTCTCTAACAAATTTGATTCTATCTTTATTTATTTCTAAATACTGTTCTTTAGAGTATTTAACAATTTTATATAAGTAGTTTCTTTTTGAAGTTAAAAAGTCTTCAATTTTTTCAAATCCAAAATTAGCTTTTAATTTTGTTAAAATCTGGTCTTCTCTTGGATGTTGAATAGCAAATCTTGTAGGTTCTTTTTTATAAAGCTCTTCTGATTCACTAATTTGTTGTTCAAAGTGTGCAATAGTTGCTTGAGTTGTTTGAATATAAGAGTATGATAAAGCACCATTAAAGTATGCAAACTTCTTTCTTAAAGCAGAAATATTCTCTAAAATAGCTCTATGGTATGATCTTAATACATTTTCATATACTTTAGCAGCAAAGTGTCTTGTATTTGAGAACTCTAAATCAGATGCAATTTCTCTATGTTTTCTAATAAGCTCATAAGGCTCTTGCCATTTAGCAACTTCATTTTTAATGATTCTATATACTTCTCTAAATGCTTCATCTGTATTTAGTTCTATATTCTTTAGAAGTTTTATAGATCTTTTGAACATTTTATCTATCATTTGATCATCATAGAAAAGGTTTTTGTAGATATTATCAGCGTCAATCCAATAAGTTTCATACTCTACTTTTTCAATTTTTTCTGATTTTAAGAAACCACCTTTTGATTCTTCAAATCTATAAGCTTTTTTTCTTTTTATATTTTTGTATGTTTCATGAGCCATTTTTTCCATAATAGCTTCTAGTGAATTATAGATTGTAAATAGTTCTTTAGAGTATTTTTTATGGATATTATCAAATGCTTCAATTACACTATCTTCACAATTTTTTAGTATATTACTTAAAGCATCGTAAACACCAATAATTGTTTGATACTCTTTAATTAAAATATTACAAATACCTTTTAAATCTTTTTTAATAGCATACTCTTTTGACTCTTGTGCTTTAGGTCTAATAGTATTTTCAATAAAGTCTAAAACTTCTTGAATATTTGAATCATGAAGAAGTTTCATATTTGATGTAATATCTTGGTATTTGATCTCTTTAATCTCTTTTTGGAACTCATCATACTTTTGTCTAAAGAATTCAAGTGATGTACAATCTAAGTTTTCATTTAGCTCGCTTTTAAATTGTTTTAAAACCCTATCAACACTATTTTCAATTAGTACTGATTTTTGATGTGCTCTTGAATCAAGTGCCATTTTTGCTGATATTGGAGTAACTTGTGCAAAATATTTAGAAAACTTTTCTTTTACATAGTTAGTTGTTGTTTCAATTTGTTCTTGAGAAAACTTATCTTTTTGGTTTAGTACACATAAAGTTTTATCTTTAAAGTGACTCATATATTCATCTAAAATATCAGCTTCAGATTTTTTACCAGCATTATCAATAAGTGTAAGCCAAATAATTCCACCAACATCTCTTAATACTCTTCTTGTTGTATCGGTATCACTTTGACTTTGAGAGTTAAGACCTGGCGTATCCACAAAAGAAATCTCTTTTAAAATATCCATAGGTGCATATAAAGTAAGATACTTGATATCTTGCATTTCATCTTGTCTTTGGTCTGTAAAATCTGCAATTGCTTCAATAGGTGCATATTCATTTGCACCTGAATAATACGTGATTTTAAGTTTATACTCTTCACCATAATTGATAAAGTTTACTTTTGATGTAACTGGTGTAATACCTGTAGGAAGAATATTTCTTGATAGTAAAGCATTTAGGAAAGTTGATTTACCTGCTGAAAATTGACCAGTAATTGCAACTTCCATTGGATATCTAGCTCTTCTAATTTGTTTATTTAAAATACTTTCTAGTTGTCTTGATGGCAAGAATTTTTCATCAAGAAGTTTATCTTGTACTTTTTTGATTTCTCCTACAATTCCACTTTCATAAACTACTTCTTTTTTAGTATAAGTATCTTTAAATTCATTAATAAAATTATCTAAAATATTTATTGCTTTACTCATTAGTGTAGTCCTTTAACATTAGATAAAATATTATCTAGTTTTTTCATTTTCTTATGAATCTCTATTGATAGTTCAGCTCTATTTTCATCATTCTTTTCAAATGACTCAATTTGATTTTGTAGAATTTTTTCATCATTTTCTAGTTTTTGTTCAAAAGCTTTTAATGGTGCATTTAATGTAGTGAAAAAAGAATCAATTAAAAGGTTTGAAACCTTTTTAGCTTTTGATTTTATATCTTCTTCAATAGCTTTAAATTGTCCTTTTATAAAACCTTCTATCTCTCTATCAAGTTCATTTAGCTTTTTCTCTTTTGATTTAGATACAGCTTGTGCGATTTGACTTACTAATACTTCATTGTTTGATGTTAGGAAACCAGATTTAAAGTCATCTTGGAAGAATCCTCTTGCATCAAAGTTATCATTTTTATGACCAATTGAGAATCCAAAATCATGATATTTTTGTTCACATTGTTCACCAATAGATTGTGATTTTTTGATAAATTTATATCTATAATCTCTAATTACATCAATAATTCCATCTTTAATTGCTGTTTCAACAATTACTTTAATTCTTGAGTTTTCAGGTCTTTTTTTGAACTTTTCAAATGAATATCTTACATCTGAAATAACCCTTTGTTTTATAACATTTTGTAGGTCTATTAACTCACTTTGTAAGAATGTCTCAAGTGAATCAATATAGCTTTTTGCATCATTCTTATAGAAGTTAATATCTTCTTTCATTGCTGTAAATATTCTTTCATTTACAGCTTTTTTCTTATTAAACTCTTCTAATTCTAGATTTAACTCTTCTTTTGATTTAGATAAAAGTTTTAATTCATAGTTTAATGCGGCAGTTTGTTTTTCAATACTTTTTGTTAATTGAGATTTTGCTGATTGAACGATTAGTTCACTCTTTTGTGAGTTTGAACCAAATAATGTTTCTTTTAAGTAATTCTCAATCTCTAATATACCAGTATCTTCTATTGTAAATCCAGCATCTAAAGCTTCTTGTTCTCTTCCTGTTCTATGTAATAATGCCATTTTCCCAGAAATTGGAATAAACTTAATAGTTTTTAGAATATAGTCAAGTTGAGAATCTTTATTTTGAGCTTTAAGTTGTCTTTGAATTGATGACTTTGTATATTCAATAACTTCTTGTAATTGTTCTTTTGTTACAGTATCAGCTCTTGTAATTACAATTAGAAGCTTTGAAATATTTTGATAAAGTAGGGCATCGATAATAAACTCAACATCTTTTAGTGTAGCACTTTGAGATACATTCATTAAATGAAGCATCATATCACATTGAGATATATACTCTTTTGTAATCTCTTCCCTTTGAATAACAGGGTCATCAAGACCTGGAGTATCAACAATTTCTATTCCATCAGATAAAAATTCTAAATTTGAACCTAGTTCTACATACTTAACTAAATTACATTTTTTTCCACTAGCTTCTGCTGATGTGTAGCTTGATAAATCATTTATATCAACTTCGTCATATCTTGATTCTTCTTTAATATAATCTTTTAAAGAATCACCAAAAATTCTATTTGTTTCATTTACATAATCTTTCATAGAATCTAATTCTTGTGCAGAATTTTCAATTCTTGCCCATTCATTTTTATTCCAGTAGAATACTTTTGCATTTTCACTTGGGTTATGTTTTACTATAGTTAAGTTAGCAGTTTCAGGTACAACAGCACTCCCTAAAATCTCTCTACCCATTAAAGCATTTAACATTGTAGATTTACCAGCGTTCATTACACCTGTAATACCAATTGAGAATTTTTGATTATTTAAATAGTTATAGCATTCATCTAACTCTGATTTTGTTTCATTATTATTTGTATTGTTTTTAAGTTCATCAATAAAATCTTCAAGTGAAGATTTTAATTCGATGAAACTAGATTTGTATTCTAATTCTTCTTCATCACTAAAACTTTCATCACTTTCATTCATATCTAATTCTTGATAATCAAATAAAGAACTAAGTTTAGTATAGTTTTCTTGGTTAATTACACCATTATTATTTAAGTGTTCAAAAGAATTGTGAAGTACTTGAATATACGATTTAACTTTATTTTCTTGAATATTTTCAATAATATTGTGTTGTAAGTGATTTAGTTCACCAATATTAGTAGGTGTTTTTACATTTAATTTATTACATAGTTTTTCAAAAGATTTTAACGGTAAAAATCTTTTATACTCTTTTCTTGATGCACTTAATATTAAGGCATAAATACTAAAAGTTTCTTCATCTATTAAAGTATCAATTTGTTCTACATCTAAATTTTGTTCAAACGTAATACCATGATAAAGTAAAAAGTAGTCATTTGCTAAGCTCATTATATCTCTCCCTAAAATACAAAAAGTTAAATATCAAATGAAATTGATACTTAACTTTTTCTACTTATATAATGAATAAAACAAAAGAGGAAATCCTCTTTTGTAATTATCTTAATGCTACTAGTTTTCTTCTTAAGTAAGCGATTTTGTTTTGTAATGGTAAATGTTTTGGACAGTGGTCT
This sequence comes from Arcobacter pernae, assembly GCF_049472135.1. Classification (NCBI taxonomy): domain Bacteria; kingdom Pseudomonadati; phylum Campylobacterota; class Epsilonproteobacteria; order Campylobacterales; family Arcobacteraceae; genus Arcobacter; species Arcobacter pernae. Next base: position 31,867 of record NZ_JBMOVV010000016.1, on the reverse strand, counting down.
TCACAAGCCATTAATGACATACAACCAAAGATACCATCATCATCACCGATTAACTCGTAGAAGTCTTCAGCAGTTCTCTTATCATGAGGATCTACTTCAAATCTAGCAACTCTGTTTAATCCAACAGGTCCTACGAAATCTGGTCTCATAAGTTTTGTACCACAAGAAGCAACACAAATACCACACTCAATACATCTATCAAGTTCAAAAGTATCGTTAGCTACATCTGGATCAACTCTTTCTTCCATTTTAGAAATATCAGTCTCTTCACCATTGTTAACAATCCAAGAATTAACTCTCTTAGACATACCATCCATCCATTTACCAGTATTAACTGATAAATCTTTGATAAGTTCGAATGCTGGCATTGGCATTAATTGGATATTTCCAGTTGGGTAGTTAGCAATTAATGTTCTACAAGCAAGTGCAGGTTTACCATTTACTACCATACCACAAGAACCACAAATACCAGCTCTACATACGAAGTCGAAAGATAAATCTGGGTCTAACTCTTCTCTAATTTTTGTTAATGCAATAAAAAGAGTCATACCTGGAGTTTCTTCTAATTTATAGTCAACAAAGTGAGGTTTTGAAACCTTACTTCTTGGATTAAATTTAAGAACTGATATAGTTATTTCTCTACCTTTTTCAACGCTCATTATTTATCTCCTGCTCTTTCGTTTTTCTCTTTATAGTTCATTGGTAAATCAAATGGCATTAATGCATCTTGAATTTCATGTCTATCTTTACCTTCAGATTCCATTTTTTCTCTAATAGAGTCAACTTCTTCTTGTCTCTTAGCTGAAAGTTCATTTTCAATAATCATACCTTTAGCACCGTAACCTCTGAATGCTGGAGGCATTTCCATAGTCATAATATCTAAATCAGCGTATTCAATTGTAGGCTCTAAATCATTTGGATTAGGCCAAGAACATAATGTTCTGTTCATCCAGTTAGCATCATCTCTTTTTAAGAAGTCTTCTCTATAGTGTGCACCTCTAGATTCAGTTCTGTCTCTAGCACCCTTAGCAACACATAGTGCTACTTTAAGCATTCTTGGAACTCTATAAGCTTCTTCTAATTCTGGGTTACCAGATCTTTCTTTAGATTTAACAGTAATTTGTTTAGTTTTAACTAATAAGTCTTTTAACTCTTCTACTGCTTCTTTTAATGGCTCACCAGATCTAAAGATACCAACTTTTTCATCCATTAATTCTTGCATTCTTCTTTTGATTCTGAAGATATCTTCATTACCATTGTAAGAAAGAATTTCATCTAAATAAGCATCTTGCTCATCGATGAATTTTTGAACAGTTGAAGTAGGAATTGTTACATCATTTTCTAAACAGTAATCAGCAAAGTAGTTACCAATAATCATACCCGCAACAACTGTTTCAGATACTGAGTTTCCACCAAGTCTGTTAAATCCGTGCATATCCCAACAAGATGCTTCACCACAAGCAAATAAACCAGATAATCTAGTAGACTCACCAGTTGGTTTAGTTCTAATACCACCCATTGAGTAGTGTTGCATTGGTAATACTGGAGCCCAACCTTTTTTACCTTCGTCAGCTGGATCAATACCATTAAAGATTTGACAAATTTCTTGTACATCTCTTAAGTTTTTCTCAATGTGCTCTCTACCAAGAATAGAAATATCTAACCATACGTGGTAACCGTAAGGAGAAGGAACACCTTTTCCATTTCTAATATGCTCAATCATTCTTCTAGAAACAACGTCTCTTGAAGCAAGCTCTTTCTTTTCTGGCTCGTAATCAGGCATAAATCTGTGACCATCAACATCTCTTAATATACCACCATCACCTCTACATCCTTCTGTTAATAAAATACCAGATGGAACGATTGGAGTTGGGTGGAACTGTACAGCTTCCATATTTGATAATGTAGCAATACCAGTTTCTAAAGCAATAGCAGCACCTGTACCTTCACAGATAACAGCATTTGTTGTTTGTCTAAATACTCTTCCGTATCCACCAGTTGCGATACAAGTACCAATTGCAACGTAAGCTTCTAATTCACCAGTAATTAAATCTCTAACAACAGCACCATAACATCTTCCACCTTCGTGAATTAATGATAATGCTTCTTTTCTATCTCTAATATCAACATCATGTTTTAAAGCTTCATTTGCAACACCAAATAACATTGTATGTCCAGTTGCATCAGCTGTATAACATGTTCTCCACTTTTTAGTACCACCGAAGTCTCTTGAGTGGATTAATCCATGTCTATCTTCATCTTCTGTAATAGTAGTTTTCTTTGCATTGATAACTGCTTCTCTAGTACCAGCTTTAACTCTAGTCCAAGGCACACCCCATGAAGCTAATTCTCTAATAGCTTTTGGTGCAGTATGTACGAACATTCTCGCAACTTCTTGGTCACATCCCCAGTCAGAACCTTTTACAGTATCAGCAAAGTGTAAATCTTCATTGTCTCCGTCAGACATTTTAGAGTTACCTAATGAAGCTTGCATACCACCTTGTGCAGCAGCAGAGTGCGATCTTTTAACTGGAACTAAAGATAAAACAACAGCGTTTAATCCTTTCTTTTGTGCAGCAACAGCAGCTCTAAGACCAGCTAGACCACCACCAATTACTAACGCATCACAGTAATTAATTTTCATTACGCAATTCCTCCAATAGTTTTATTTGGCATTTTGTATTCCATTACTTTTGCAGTAGGTTGATATTTGTTACCAACATTGTTGTTGTTAACTTGATCAATACCGATTTTCATATATGCTGCTAAAGAAGCAAAACCTAATACTAAGAAGAATACTGTTAATCCCCATTTTACTTTTTTAAGTTTAACTCTGTTTTCTCTTGGGTTGTCTCCGTCAAACCATCCCCATTTTACACATAGTCTGTAAAGACCAATTGTTCCGTGTAATTCAACAGCTAATAAAAGTAAAATATATAATGGCCACATCCACTCAGACCAAATTCTATCAGCAGAAGCGTAAGGTCCAATATCAGCAGAGTTAGTCATGATGATATATAAGTGTACAGAACCTAAGAAGAACATAGCAAAACCTGTTCCTGCTTGTGTAAACCATAATTTTGTATCATCGTGATTCATATGTTTAGCGTGAGCTTTCATAACTTGGTATTGTTTAAAGTTACCAGGTAACTTTCTCATACCTAAACCAGCATGTGCAATAAATATAACAAATACAACAGCCGCTGCAATCGTTACTAATAATGGGTTTCCACCCTCAAAAATGAAACTAGCCTCTAAAAGCTTTGTTACTTTGTACATGAAGTCTTCTGAAATTAATATCGAAGATACTAATAACATGTGAGCCCACATAAATAATGCTAAGAACAGCCCTGTTGCACTTTGAAGATAATCAAGCTTCGCAGGTAATCTACTCTTTCTTCCCTCAACCGTTTTACCTAAATAACCTTCTATTAGGTCACTCATTTCCTATCCTTTCTTGTGATTTAGATTATATGAATAATAGCAATATAATAGCTAAAGAGGACTTGTTTTTCGTTTAGGTAAGATACAGCATATATAGATGATATTTTTATGATAAAAGTTATTTTGAGATTTTAAAGCCCTATAATAGGGCTTTTAAAGAGGAAAAATTAATTTTTTCTTAGAAAAATAATTTACCTTCTCTTGTTACTATTTGATACAACTATTTTATAAATAGTGATTGCACTGCAATTTGAGCTAATTGAATTATTTGGTCAATATTCATTGCAGGGATAAAGAACACGATAGCTGAACCAATACCACCTAAAATAGTCAAGATTGCTAAAAATGCAATTGCATAGGTAGAAACTCTTTTATCATTGAATTCTTGAGAAATACATTCTTGTTTTGTTGGGTAAAAATACATCATTGCAATAAGTTTAAAATAATAATAAACTGAAACAATTGTAGCAATAATTGCTAATATAGTAAGTCCCACATATCCAGCATTTATTGCCTCAGTAAATACATAAAATTTACCAATAAATCCTATTGTTGAAGGAATTCCTGCAAGTGAGAATAAAAAGATTGTCATCATTGCAGCTAAAAAAGGTCTTTCTTTTGCTAACCCTTTAAAGTCATCATATGTTACTCTTACATTTGTTTCAGAAATAATATGTGAAGCTAAGCCAAATGCACCAAGAGCAGAGAAAAGGTAAGCAATTAAATAAAACATTGTTGCATATGCTGAATCAATATTTATAATTTCACCATCTTTATAACTTAAAGCGATAAATGCAAGTAATAAATAACCAGTGTGAACAATAGATGAAGCAGCTAACATTCTTTTGATTATTTGTTGTGTTACTGCTAACCATGTACCAAAAACTAATGTAAATACAATTATAACTGACATAATTGTATCCCAAAAATCAATAGTAAATCCAAGGTGTTGTAAGAAGGCTCTTAGGAAAAATGAGAATATAGCAATTTTAAATGTTGATGCCATATACGCAGTAATAACCATTGGTGCACCTCTATAAACATCAAGCACCCATGATTGGAATGGGAATGCCGCAATCTTGAAAAGAAATGTAAATAAAATTAGAGTTAATCCAATATAAACTAAAACCATATTTTCATCACTTGCACTTGCAATAAATGTTGATATATCACTTAAATTTGTACTTGCTGTTGCCCCATAAACTAATACTAATCCTAATAAGTAAAATGCTCCAATAAATGAACCTAACACTAGGTATTTAAAAATAGCTTCAACTCTTTTTGAATCATCACTATTGTATCCAACCATAATATATACAGAAAATGATGCTACTTCAAGTGCAACATAAGCAGTTATAAGTTCATTTGAATGTCCTAATAGCATCATTCCAAATAGTGCAAACAGTAATATACAAAAGAATTCACCTTTGAAGTATGATCTATGTTGGAAATAGTGCTCACCAATTAAAAGGGTTAAAAGTGTACCTGCAATTAGTAAAATATTAAAGAAGTTTGAAAATGAATCAAAAACTAAAGTATTATGAAAAAGTTCATTGTATGGTTGAACTTTATATAGTTCTCCTAATTGTGCAAGGGAAAATCCTAATGCTACAATTAAAAATAAAGAAGCAACTATAATATAGTTTTTAACTGTATATCTTTCATACATACTCATAATCATAAGTATTAAAGCACCTAATAAAACAGTTAATGCAGGAATTAAATGGATAAATTGATTCATTTTGTTGCTCCAATTTGTAAAATGTCATTTAAGTAGTGAGTTACTGTTGGCTCAAATTTGTCAATAAATACTTCTGGATAGAATCCCATAAGGAATACTAAAAATACCCAAGGAGCAAGTCCAATAATCTCTTTGATTTTTAAATCTCTCATTTTTACAATATCACTACCTTCTGGTCTATCTTGTAAAATTGCTCGTTGAAACATCCATAACATATATGAAGCTCCAATTATTACAGTAAGTGCTGAGATATAACCTAAAGTATGATTAAACTCATAAATACCAAAGATAATTAAAAGTTCAGATACAAAACCATTAGTTCCAGGAAGTCCTACATTTGCAAAAAGCATAACAGCAAAGATAAATGTAAATACAGGAGCTTGTTTAGCAATACCACCTAAATCTTTAATAGTTTTAAATCCAGTTTCTTCTTGAAGTAAGCCAATAAGTAAAAATAAAGCACCTGTTGCAATTGCATGGGCGATTATTAAATATAAAGCTCCATTTATACCATATTCATTTAATGAAAAAATACCAGCAGCAATAAAACTTAAGTGTGAAGCAGAAGAGTATGCAAACATTCTTTTGATATCATCTTGCATAAGTGCTGCAATACCAAAGTAGATTAACCCAAATAATCCAATTGCAACAAACCATGCTGAAAATTCTACGTAAATATCTGGGAAAATTGGAATCATAAATCTAACTATTGCGTAAACTCCAAGTTTTGCCATAATTGAAGATAGTAAAAATACTGCACCAGTAGGAGCATTTTTATATGTTTCCATAATCCATGTATGAAGAGGGAAAATAGGAATTTTAATAGCAAATGCTGCTAAGAAACCTAGGAATAGCCATACTTTTGCAGTGTAATCTAAAGTAGTGATTTTTGTTAATTCATCATAAGCAAATGACCAAATTCCAAATTCATTATGGTATGTAACACCAAGGTATAAGATTGCAATAAACATTAAAAGTGAACCAACCATTGTATATACAGTTACTTTAATAGTTGTGAATACTTTATTACCAAATCCATATTGTCCAATTAGTAAGAATACTGGTAAAAGCATAACTTCCCAGAAAAAGTAAAAAAGAACTACATCTAGTGAAAGAAGTGTTCCTGTAACACCAGATTGAACTAAAAGCATATTTATCCAATAACCTTTTGTTTTCCCTTCCCATAATAAAAGATATGAAGTTGGAATTAAAATGGCAATCATCATTAGAATTGTTAAAGAAAAACCATCTAAACCTATATAATAGTTAATACCATATGTTGAAATCCAAGGTACATTAGTTACAAATTGCATACCTGAACTTGGTTCAAATTCTATATAGATTTTTAGTACTAAAGCTAGAATAACAGTAGTAGTTAAAAAAGCAATATTTCTAATTGTATTTACATCTCTTGTTGTAAGCATTAATCCAAATGCAACAACTGCAGGTAAAAATATAATAAATGAAAGAATATCAGCACTCATACTATAATCCTAGTGTATTAATTAAATAGATAAATATACATGTCATACCTATTAGCATAAACACTGCATAAAATCTTACATTTGCATTTTGCATCATCGCAACTTTTTTACCTATATTTACAAATGTTCTAGATGAGTTCATAATAAATGCATCAATAACCTTATCATCTAAAACTTTATCTATAAATACAGATAGCTTTTTTGCAGTTTTAACAAAAATTGCATCATAAATTTCATCTACATAGAATTTATTTCCAATAAGACCAACTTCTTCTTCAGGTTTCTCTACATCAAAATTTGCATATTTTTTATATGCAACAAAGATTCCTGCAACGGCAACAGCAACAGATAAAACTATTAGTATCCATTCAACTGCATGGCTCATGTGAATTGTTTTAGAATTTAGCTGAGCTAACCAAGAATCAACTTGTGCTTCTCCTCCAAATATTGGAGCTAAATTTAAATATCCTGCAAAAACAGCACCTATTGCTAATAAAAGTAGTGGAATAGTTATAGTTTTTGATGTATAAACATATTCTACTTTATGTTTTGTAGGGGCTACAAAAACGATAAAGTACATTCTAAACATATAAAATGCTGTTAAGAAAGCTGTTCCTAAGGCTATAAGCCAGATTAAATATTGACCTTCTTGGAATGCAGCTGCTAAAATAGCATCTTTTGAGAAGAATCCAGAAAAGAATGGAATACCCGAAATTGCAATAACTCCAATTAAAAATGTAAATTTAATAATTGGAAGTTGTGCTCTATGTTGTGCTATTTCAAAGATATTTTGCTTGTGATGAAGTGCAATTATGATACCACCTGCACCCATAAATAACATTGCTTTAAAGAAAGCATGTGTAAATACATGGAATAATCCAGCTGAATAAAAACCAAGACCAACTGCTATGAACATATATCCTAATTGACTCATAGTTGAGTAAGCTAGAATCTTTTTAATATCAGTTTGTCTTGTTGCAATAATTGCAGCTAAAAGAGCTGAAAATGCACCAATATAAGCTATAAATAAACCTATTTCTTCAGCTCCTACATACAAGAAGTGAAATCTTGCTACCATATAAACACCAGCTGTTACCATTGTTGCTGCGTGAATAAGTGCTGAAATTGGTGTTGGTCCTGCCATTGCATCTGGAAGCCAAACATATAAAGGAATTTGTGCTGATTTTCCCATAGCTCCTACAAATAGTAAAAAACCTGATAGTACAAGTAATTCAGTTGAAGCATTTGAGATATTAGCTTCTAAAGAAGCAAAAGATAAGTCAACTCCACTTAAAGCAAAAAATAGTGTTACAACACCAAGTAAGAAACCAAAGTCACCAACTCTATTTGCAATAAAAGCTTTGTTCGCAGCTACTACATTCTCTTTTTTACCATAATAGAATTTGATTAGAAGGTATGAACAAACTCCAACACCTTCCCATCCAATAAATAGAATAATTGGGTTATCAGCCAATACTAAAATAAGCATAGAAGCTAAGAAAAGATTGAAGTAAGCAAAAAACTTACCAAAGCCATTATCACCTCTCATATATCCTATTGCATAAATGTGAATTAACCAACCAACAAATGTCACAAACATTGACATAAAAATAGATAGATTATCACCTAAAAGTGCCATGTCAATATTTAATTTATCAATATTTAACCAAGTAAATAAATGTTGATTAAAAGTAATGTTTTCTTCTTTCATTTGTAAGAAAAGACAAAGAGTAATTAAAAAAGAAATTAATGGTGTAATACAACCTATTAAACTAAATGTTAATTCAGATATAGGTTTTCTTTTTATATGATAAAAATATAAAGCCCCAAGTAAAATAGAACCTAATAAAGGAGATAAGATAATCCATACTAAAAGTGATGTACTCATGACTTCTCTCCTTGTGATAAAGTATTGAATATATCAGAATCAAGAGATTTTCTTGATCTATATAATAGGATAATTACAGATAAAAATACTGCAGCTTCAGCAGCAGCAATGGCTATAACCATAATAGTAATAATTTGTGGATCCATATCAAAGTGATACCTAGCAAATGTTACCAAAAATAGATTCACCCCATTTAGCATCATTTCAATTGACATATAAATTACAAAAACATTTCTTCTTGCAATTACTCCAATCACACCAAGTGAGAAAAGCATCATAGATACAAAGGCATAAGATGTTAATGAAATCATGATTGCTCTCCTTGTTGTACTTCATTGTGAACTTTTGATTTTCTTTTTTTAGCTAATACCACTGAACCAATTAAAGCTATTAGAAGTAAAATAGAAATAAGTTCAAAGGCAACTAACCAATTATCAAAAAGCTGAATACCTATAGGTTTAATATCTCCAAAATCAGTTTCACTAATTCCTAAGTCTTTTTTAGGAAGTTTAGCTACTGCACTAATTATTAAATAGTTTAAAGGTACCATAATTAAAGCACCAATAGCTATATGTTGAAATTTTTTAGGCTCTTTTGGTAAATCTTCTTCTTTAATATTTAAGAACATTAAAATAAAAAGAATTAGAGTCATAATAGCACCTGCATAAACTATTATTTGAACTAAAAATAAAAAAGTTGCATTTAATAAAGCAAATAATCCAGCCACACTTAACATAGAGATTAAAACTCCAAGTGCACTATACATAGGATTTGAATAAACTATCATGGCAACTGCACCTAAAATAGCTAATAATGATAAGCCAATAAATATTAAATCAATCATCACTTAAATCCTTTGCTCTTTCATTTTTCATTAGTGCTTTTTTGTCAAGTATAAACTCTTCTCTTTTAGAACCTGTAAAAGAGAAAATACCAGTATCCATTCTAATAGCATCACAAGGACAAGCTTCTACACAATATCCACAAAATACACACTCTAATAAATCGATTTTAAACTCTTTTGGTCTTTTTTCAGCTTTATCATCAAATCTTTCTTCTGCATCTATGAAAATACATTCAGCAGGACATGCAGTTGCACACATATAACAAGCAACACACTTCTCACTACCATCTTCCCATTTTGTTAATCTATGAACACCTCTATATCTTTCAGTTAAATCATCTGGTTGAACTTCAGGATATTGCATAGTCTTTAAATTATCTATGTCTTTTAGGTTCTTAGTAAAATGTCTAAGTGTAGTTTTCATACCACCTGCAATAGCAGGTAAGTATAGTCTATCTTTAAATGATTTACCGTGTCTTTTTACTACTTTAATTCCCATTTTAACTTCCTAGTACTATAAAAGTTGCAGTTAAAATTACATTTAGAAGTGCAAGTGGTATTAATACTTTCCATCCTAACATTTGTAATTGGTCATATCTAAATCTTAAAACTGTCCATCTAACCCAAATATATAAAAAGGCAATTAAGAAAAACTTAACTAAAAAAGTTCCAATTTGTAAAACAGCTGTTACTATATTTATACCATTTGAACCTAATCCAGTAACTAAAAATAGTGCTAGTAATCCTACAATGATAAAACATAAAGACCAAAAGGTAATAGTTAAGATTTTTGTTTCTTTTTCTCTTCTTTTATCTCCAAGTCCTACTGTTTTATTGTTTTTCTTCATCCATTTAGTAAAGATAAATATCTTTATTGGAAGTAAAATCATTATGGCAACTATTACATAGTTTATATTACTATGTATTGTTTGTGTATCTAACCAAGGAATTTGATAACCACCAAAAAATAGTGTCACAATAATTGCAGATGAAGCTGACATAGCAGCATACTCACCAACTTGAAAAAGTCCAAATCTCATAGCAGAATATTCAGTATGATAACCTGCAACAATTTCAGATTCTCCCTCAGCTATATCAAAAGGTGCTCTATTTGTTTCAGCAAAAGCACATACTATAAATATAATAGCTGCTAGAGGTTGAATAAAAATACCCCACATTGGAATTACACCTAGAAAAGTTCCAGCTTGAGCATTTACTATATCAGTTAAGTGAATTGAACCATATGAAATAACCATCGATACAACGGCAAGTGTAAGTGCTACTTCATATGAAATAACTTGTGCACTAGCTCTAATAGAACCTAATAGTCCATATTTATTAGCAGAAGCATAACCCCCAAGTATTATTCCATAAATTGATAAACCAGCAAATGCTAAAAACCACATAATTCCTAGTTCATTGGGAATAGCTGACATGATGTGTGATTTTCCATCAATTATTAAAACATCAGCAAAAGGAATAGTTGCAAATGTTAAGAATGAACAGAAAAATACTATTGCTGGGGCAATTGAGAAGAAAAATTTGTATTTAATATGTGAAGGCGTAAAGTCTTCTTTAAATACAAGTTTTAACATATCGGCAAAACTTTGAATAAGTCCGCCAAGTCTCAAGGGACCTATGTTACATCTATTTGGACCAGTTCTATCTTGCATAAGTCCAGATATTCTTCTCTCCCACCATACAAAAAGAGGTGTTAGTCCAACAGCAAGTAAAGATGCTATGGATATATTTATTATTGTTATTGCTGTACTACTCATAGCGTTCCTTTTGAAATCATCTCTTTTAGATGCTCAATCACTGATGTAACTGTTTCCATTGGGTTATTTTTATTCATTTGTGATACTACTTTTTGTTTAATACCATCACAATTGATATATGTCCCACTTTTTTCATAAAATGAAGCAATAGGAATAGCTATATTTGAGTAGCTAATAGTTAGACAATGATGGCTAAATAAAGATACAACTTTTTTATCTTTTAATAAGTCTGATTTATTTTCAAAGTAGCTACTATCTATTATAACAACTAAACTAGCATCTTTTAAAGATTTATTGAAAAACTCTTCTGTTTCATCAATACCTATTTCTTTAAATGAAGCTCTATTAGGAGTTTTGTCATTTGTTCTTAAATAATCATCTTTAAAGTTTTCATCAAGTGTTTGAGGATTATATCCTGTAACATTTGCATTTATTTTTGAAGCTAGATTATTTATATTTGATATTTCTTCATAAGAAAGATTTGCACTTAATACAAATAAAGTACTTTTTGATGTAGATAACTCTTTAAATAAGTTTGTAATTGTATTACTTAAATTTGTTTGCTCTTTATTTAAAAGAGGTGTTTCAAATCTATTTTGGTTTTCATTGTGATAAGATAATCTTCCTTCATCACAAATAAACCAGCCATTTACATTTTTATTTACTCTTGGTCTAAATCTAAAGATTTTGTCATCTTCATATTTTTCTTTTCTATGGTCAACATAGATATTACAACCTTTTGAACAACCATTACATATCGCATTAAATGTTTCTAAAAACCAAACTCTTTGTTTGAATCTAAAATCCTTTGAAGTTAATGCTCCAACTGGGCATAAATCAACAACATTCATTGCATATGGATTTGATAAGGGACGACCAGGGAAGATTCCAATAGTTGAGTGATCAGATCTATCAATTACTCCTAGTTCACTAGTTTTAGTAATATCTTTACAAAATCTTACACATCTTGTACAAAGTACACATCTTTCTTCATCAAGCATAACATTTGAGCCTAAGTCAACTCTTTTTCTATGCTTATTTTTAGCATCTACATTGATTCTAGATTCATAAAATCCTGATTCCATGTAGTAATCTTGAAGTTTACACTCTCCTGCTTGGTCACAAGTAGGACAGTCAATAGGGTGATTTATAAGTTCAAGTTCAAGAATATCTCTTCTAACTTTTTCAATATTCTCACCTTTTGTTCTTACAATCATTCCTTCTTTTACAGGTGTATCACAGGCAATTTGAGGTCTTTTTTGACCTTCAATTTCAACCATACACATTCTGCAATTTCCATCTTTACCAAGTGCTTGGTGATAACAAAAATGAGGTATGTGAATATTCTCATCCAATAATTTATCAATTAACAAGCTTCCTTTGGAAGCTTGCATTTGGGCACCATTGACTGTAATTTCTACCATTTCACTCATAAGTATTATCCCCTTACACTTAGTGTTTTATTTTTAATAGTTTACTATTAATTTCCTGTATATAATTGTCTTGGTCTTGCAATTTTATGTTTAGGATCTTGTTTTAACTCAGACCATTGTGAAATCCATCCTGGAATTCTTCCGATAACAAAGATTGGAGTAAACATTTCTACTGGAATTTTAAGTGCAGTTAAAATTACACCTGAGTAGAAGTCGATATTTGGATATAATCCTCTTTCTTTGAAGTAATCATCATTTAATGCTGCTTCTTCAACTGCTGCTGCTACGTCTAGTAATTTAGAGTCTAAGTTTAACTCAACTCTTAATTGATCTTGTAGTCCTTTTAATGTTTCAGCTCTTGGATCTCTGTTTTTGTAAACTCTGTGTCCGAATCCCATTAGTCTGAATGGGTCATTTCTATCTTTTGCTTTTGCGATGTAAGTTGGAACATTTTTAACATCACCAATTAATTTTAATTGATCCATAACTTTTTCATTTGCACCACCATGAGCAGAACCCCATAATGCAGAAATACCAGATGCAATAGAAACATATGGGTGAGCTTCAGTTGAACCAACGTTTCTAACTGTAGTAGTAGAAGCATTTTGTTCGTGATCAGCATGTAAAGTTAAAATTGCATCTAATGCATCAACTTCAACTTGTTTAATTTCCTCATTTACACCATCACCTAAGTACTTCATTCTTCCACCTGGGTATGCTCTTAACATATATAAGAAGTTTTCAGTAAAGTATTTATTTACATCTGGGTAAATTAGTGGAGTACCAATTGAGTTTCTGTAAGCCATAGCTGCGATTGTAGGCATCTTAGCTAAGATTCTTCTTCTCATTGTTTTGAATTGCTCTTCATCTTCTAAATGTAAGTGATCTTTATAGAATGCTGATAATGCCATAGTTGCTGCACCCATAGTAGCCATTGGGTGTGCACCATCTGGTAATGCATCAAATAATCTAATGATACCTTCATTTAAGTAAGATCTATGTCTAATTTCTAAATCAAATGCTTTTGATTCTTCTTCAGAAGGTAATCTTCCCATCATTAATAAGTGACAAACATCAAGGTATGATTTTTTACCTGCTAAATCTTGAATAGGGTAACCTCTATATCTTAACTCTGAGTTCTCACCGTCAATAAATGTAATTTTTGATTCACAAGAAGCTGTTGAAGTATATCCTGGGTCATATGTAAACATTCCAGAATCTTTATAGAAAGTTGAAATATCAACAACGCTTGGTCCTCTTGTTCCATCTATAATATTGTATTCATACGTATCACCATTTCTATTGTCAGTAAGTGTCATAGTATTTTTTGCCATTAATTTCTCCTTTAGTAAATTGACTTAATTTTTTATTTTTAATTTTTAAAATGTGCTTCAAACTCATGTCTGAATTTCTCAACAATACTTTTTATTATATCTTTAACTGCTGGTGCAAATACACAAATAGTTTTTCCATTCATTGTATCACACACATCAAGTATTGTTGATAAATCTTCGTTCGAACCTTCACCATCTAAAATCTTTTTGATAATTTTATCTATCCATCCACAACCCTCTCTACAAGGTGTGCATTGTCCACAAGACTCATGATGATAAAACTCAATTAAGTTTTTAGCAACATCAACCATAGATACTCCATGGGGAATAATCATCATTCCTCCTGTACCTAAAGTTGAACCAATATCCCACATTGATTCATAATCTAAATATGCCTTCTCAACCTCCTGTGCAGTTAAGATAGGGCAAGAAGCTCCTCCTGGAATTACAGCTTTTAACTCTAATCCATCTTTAAGGCCTCCTCCTATCTTATTTATTACATCTATCATTTTATTTCCGTAAGCTAGTTCATAAACTCCTGGGTTTTTAACTGGTCCACTCATTGCAAATAACATAGTTCCTGGTGCTTTTTGTGTTCCATACTTTGTGTATGATTCATAACCATTTAACACAATATTTGGAACTGAAGCAATAGTCTCTACATTGTTTACAGTTGCAGGGTTTCCAAAGAACCATTCACACTCTTTTCCATGTGGTTTTAGTCTTGGATGACCTCTCTTACCTTCAATTGACTCAATTAGTGCAGATTTCTCTCCACAAATATAAGCACCTCCTCCTCTATGGACAGTTATATCCATTCTATAGTCATATTTATTCATAACTTTAGGACCAATAATTCCTGCTTCATATGCTTCTTCTATGGCTGCATTTAATCTATCTATAAAAAATTTATATTCACCTCTAATATAAATATAGCAATCATGTGCTCCAATAGCATAAGATGAACAAATAATACCTTCAATTAGTAAATGAGGGTCATATTGAAAGATCTGTCTATCTTTAAAAGTCCCAGGTTCACTCTCATCACCATTTGCTATTAAGTATCTTGGTCTATCATCAACAGGTGGCATTAGTTTCCATTTAGGTCCACATGCTGCTCCTCCACCACCTTTTCCTCTAAGTCCACTTTTACAAACTTCTTCTGTAACTTCATTGGGACTCATTGAAAATAGTTTATCTATTGATTCATATCTTCCATGCTTTAGTGCAACTTCTAATTTATGAGAATCAGGAATGTCAAAATTTTTACTTACGATTTTTACTATCATATCATCAGCACTCATTTTTTACACTCCTCTATAATCTCTTTTAGTTTTTCAACTGTCATATTTTCATGATACTTATTATTTAAAGCTATCATTGGTGCTCCACCACAAGCTCCTTGGCATTCTACTTCACTAAAATGAAATTTTCCATCTTTACTTGTTTGCCCAGGTTCAATTCCAATAGTATCTTTTATAAATTTCTTAAGTTCAGGTGCACCCATAATCATACATGAAAGTGTTTTACATAATTCAATATGGTAAGTTCCAATTGGTTTTAAATTAAACATAGTATAAAAAGTCGCAAAACTATGAACTTCTACAGGTGATTTTCCAAGTCTATCTGCCATAAAAATCATTGCATCAGGACTTACCCATCCTTCTTGTTCTTGAACTAGCCAAAGTCCTGGAAGCATCATTGCATCAGAATTTGGATATTTTTTAAGTAATCTTTGAAACTCTTTTTCATTTTCTGGCGTATATTTAAATTTACTCATTATCTATCGAACTCCCCTGCAATAAAGTTCATACTAGCCATTGTAACAATTGCATCAGCAAGCATTGAACCTTCTACTATTTTTGCATAAGCACCAAGTGAATAAAAACATGGAGGTCTACATTTTACTTTATAGGCACTTCCTGTTCCATCACTAACAATAAAGAATCCAAGCTCTCCATTTCCAGCTTCAGTTGAACCATAATACTCTCCTTTAGGAACTTTAATTCCCTCAAAAGTAAGTTTAAACTGATTCATTAAACCTTCAATATTTCCATACACATCTTTTTTGTCTGGTAAAATAATTCCTTGATGGTCAATGTTTAATGGACCATCTGGTAATTCTTTCATCGCTTGTCTAATGATTCTAATGCTTTGAGTCATCTCTTCAAATCTACACATCATTCTATCGTAAACATCACCATGACTACCTATAACAACGTCAAATTCGTAGTTTTCATAACCATAGTAAGGCTTATCTTTTCTTAAATCATGTGCAATACCAGTTGACCTAAGATTTGGTCCTGAAACTCCTGCACTAAGTGCAAATTCAGGTTTTATAACTCCTACATCTTGAGTTCTATCGTGGAAAATTCTATTTTTTGCTATTAGGCTTAATGCATCATCAATAGCAGTTTCAACATTTTTTAAAACTTGTTCTAAGTCTTCTTCAAAACCATCATATAAATCAAACTCTAATCCACCAATTCTAGTATATGAATTTGTAAGTCTAGCTCCTGTTAATTTTGAAAGTAAATCATAAGCATTGTCTCTTGGAGCAAATAAGTACCAGAAGTTTGTTAAACCTCCTAAGTCAACCATATTTGCTGCATTACAAACTAAGTGATCGATTATTCTGCTTAATTCTCCAATTACAACTCTAATAGCTTTAGCTCTTGCTGTAATATCAATATTTAACATCTCTTCTACAGCTTTTGAAAAACCAATGTTATTTAAAATTGCACTACAGTAGTTAAGTCTATCTGTATATGGAATAACCTGAGAGTAAGTATGTGTTTCACAAGATTTTTCAAAACCTCTATGTAAGTAACCAATTTCAGTTACACATGAAGTAATAGTTTCACCTTCCATTGCAACAAAGTTTCTAATAGTACCATGAGAAGCAGGGTGAGAAGGTCCTATATTTAACATCATAAGGTCATTTATCTCAGTTTCAGTATAACCTTTAGCATGTAATCTTGGTAACATCTCATCCATAAGATTTTCTGTTTCAGTACAAATTTGACCTTTAGTAACAGGGTAGTCTTTTCTTAGAGGATGTCCTATAAATTGATGATGGTTAAGAATTCTTTTTAGGTTTGGATGACCTTTGAATTTTATACCATATTGGTCATATGTTTCTCTTTCAGCCCAATTTGCCGCTTCAAAAAGTGATGTAATACTTTGAACTTCTAAAGTATCATCATTAACATAAGACTTTATACTTATTTGTTTTTTAAATGTTGAATCTCTTAAAATATAAACTATAGCAAATCTAGATGGTGTAATATCTGGATATTTTAAATAGTCAATAGCTGTAATATCTAAAAGAATAGTATATTTATCATCATTTTTTAATTTTGTAATTGTTGATAGTATATCATTTGAATCAATTAGCATATCACATTTAAGCATCTAAAAATCCTTTATACTCTTTGATTCTATCTTTTAATACAGATTCATCATTTGCTTTTTCTTGAATTCTCATAATTGCATCAAGAACAGCTTCTGGTCTTGGAGGACAACCTGCTATATACTCATCAACTGGAATTATTTGATCAATTCCTTGAACTGTAGTATAGTTATCGTAAAAACCACCAGAACAAGCACATGCACCCATTGAAATAACCCATTTAGGTTCACACATTTGTTCATAAATCTTTTTTAAAATTGGAGCTTGTTTATATGAAATAGTTCCAGCAACTATAAGTAAATCTGCTTGTCTTGGTGAAAATCTTACAACTTCTGCACCAAATCTTGATAAGTCATATTTAGCACCAGCAACTGACATAAACTCAATACCACAACAAGCAGTACCAAATGCCATAGGCCAAAGTGAATATGATCTTCCCCAGTTTACAGCATGGTCAAGTTTTGTAGTAACTATAGAGTCACCTAGTTTTGATTCAACACCTAATCCCATGATAAAGCCTTTTTCTTATACATATAGATTAGACCAAGGAATAAAAGTCCAATAAAGATGAACATTTTTATTAATCCTGTAGCTCCAAGTTCAGCAACATTAACTGCCCAAGGGAACATAAAGATTATTTCCACATCGAATAATAAAAAAGATATAGCTATTAAATAGAATTTAACAGAAAATCTAATGTTTGTATTTCCTATTGGATTAGATACACCACTTTCGTAAACACTGTTTTTCATTTCTGTATTTTCATTTCTAGGACCTATGAATTTAGTTAGTGTAAATACACCAACAAGAATTAATCCAATAGCAACAAAAATAACAGAGGCAAGAACAAGTTCTGTTGACATGTTAAATCCTATTTCTTAATATTATTTAAAGATTGTACTGTAATTTAAAATAGTAATAAAGTATTTTAGCTTTTTGTAAAAATTTAATATACATTGTGAGAAAAAAGGTAATACTTTATCTCACAAGGTTGTTAAAAAGCGTAACAAATTTTCCCTAAAGCCTCTTGTAATGGCTCTTTGCTAAGGGCTAAGTTTATTCTAAAATAGTTTTTACCATTGCTACCAAATGATACACCATCGTTTAAAGCTACTTTTGACTCAGTAAGTAACTTTTCTTTAATTTTATTATGTGGCAGTTCATAATCTTCAAAATTAAGCCATAACAGATATGTAGCTTCTGGCTTTACAAATTTAATTTTTGAGTTTTTGTTTCTTAGATATTTTTGTGTTAATTCAATATTTTTTTCTAAATAAAGTTTTAGTTCTTTAACATAGTTTGAACCTTCTTCATATGCAGCTTTAGTAGCTATATAACCAAAGAAATTAACTGAATTAATCTGTCTTTTTTGTGCAACTTTTCTAAATCTATCTAATAGCTCTTGGTTTTTAGATACAACATATGAAGTATTAAGTCCAGCTATATTAAAAGTTTTTCCTGCACTGTTTAAAGTAATAGTAATATTTGCTATTTTTTCACTAATTGAAGCTAGTGGTGTAAACTTTTTAAATGTAATATCTGAATGAATTTCATCTGATATTATAATAATATTATTTTCAAGACATATTTGTGCTAAATCTTCTAATTCTTCTTTATTCCAAACTCTACCTACTGGGTTATGCGGTGAACATAAACATAAAACTTTTGTATTTTTTGTGATTTTAGATTTTAAATCTTCTAAATCCATCGTGTAATACCCATTATTTACTTTAAGTTCGTTTACTACTACTTTTCTTTTATTAGCAGTAACACATTTAAATAAAGGAGGATAAACTGGTGTTTGAACAATTACTTCGTCCTCTTTATTAGGGCAAAATGCTTCAATACAAGCACTATAAGCTGGAACTACACCATTAACTATAAAAAGTTCATCTTTTGATATTTCCCATTGATGTTCATTTTTTTGCCAATTAATTATGGAATTATAAAACTCATCACTTGCATAACTATAACCATATACAGACTTTTTAGCAGCTTCAATTATTCTATTATTAATAAAATCTGGTGTTTTAAAATCCATATCTGCTACCCATAAGCCTTGTAAATCATCATAACCAAATACTTTTTTTAGGGCATCATGTTTTTCACAATTGCTGTTTTTTCTATCAATATTCTCATCGAAATTATAAATCATATATAAAACCTCTATTATAAACTATATTTTATTGATAAAATGATATAAGATTTATACTAATTATAAGGTTATTTAGGAAAGTTATGAAAGAAGCTATAGAACTATTAAAAAAGAATGATTTGTTAAGAGTAATTGATGATGAATTAGATATTTATTTAGAAATTCCTCATATTGCTTATGTTGAAGTAAAAAAAGAGGATTCAAAAGCCTTACTTTTTACAAATGTTGTTGATAAAAAAAACAATAAAAATTTTGATATGCCCGTATTAATGAATGTGTTCTGTAATGAGAAAGCAGTTAAATTATTCATTGGAGATGGAGATAAAATAGGTAGTGAAATTGAATCTTTATTAAAAATGAAGCCACCAACTACATTTAGTGAAAAACTATCAACATTTGGTAAGTTATTTGCTTTAAAAAATACTATTCCTAAAAAGAATAAAGGAAAGGGTGAATGTCAACAAGTAATAAAACTTGGAAATGATGCAAAACTGTCTGATTTACCTGTTTTAACTACTTGGGAACAAGATGGTGGTCCTTTCATTACAATGGGACAAGTTTATACAACTAGTTTAAATGGTGAAATGAAAAACTTAGGAATGTATAGATTACAAGTATATGATGATAATACACTTGGAATGCATTGGCAAATTCATAAAGATTCAAACCATTTCTTCCATGAGTATAAAAAAGCAGGTAAAAAAATGCCAGTTTCTATTGGAATAGGTGGAGATCCTATGTATATTTGGTGTGGGCAAGCACCATTACCTATTGGTATTTTTGAACTTATGCTTTATGGTTTTGTTAAAAATAAAAATGCTCAACTTGTAAAATCAATTACAAATGATATTTATGTACCAAGAGATAATGATTTTATTATTGAAGGATTTGTAGATACAAGTAAACTAAGAATAGAAGGTCCATTCGGTGATCATACTGGATATTACACATTAGAAGAAGAGTATCCATTTATGGAAGTAACAGCTATTACACATAAGAAAGAACCAACTTATTTAGCGACAGTTGTAGGAAAACCACCATTAGAAGATAAGTATATGGGACATGCTACAGAAAGAATTTTCTTGCCATTACTTAAAACAACTGCACCTGACTTAATAGATTATTATATGCCAGAAAATGGAGTTTTTCATAACTTGATTTTAGCAAAAATTAAAACTTTATACCCAGGACATGCTACTCAAATGATGCATGCATTTTGGGGAGTAGGGCAAATGTCATTTGTTAAACATGCAATTTTTGTAAATGAAGATGCTCCTGATTTAACTGACCATGAAGCTGTGGTAGAACATATTCTAAATAGAATCGATATTGATGATTTAATGGTTTCAAAAGGTGTAGTAGATGCACTTGATCACTCTTCTCCAAAGTTTGCTGTTGGAGGTAAACTAGGACTTGATTGTACAGGTGAGGAAATAGACTCATTAGGAATTACAATTTTAGAAGATAGTGAATTATTATCTAAAATGCAAGAAATAACTGATGAGGTTAAGCAATTAAAACAGTACTATACAAATACAAAAAATCCAGTTACTGTTATTACTGTTGATAAAAAAAGAAATCAAAAAGAAGTTTTTGAATCATTAAAGTCTTTATATGGCTATATTAAAATCTTAATTATTATTGATGATGCAAACCAAAATGATGTTGAAAATCCATATATGTTAGTGTGGAGAGTGGTAAATAATATTGATTCAAATAGAGATTTATTTATTGACTCAAATACATTATGTTTAGATGGAACAAATAAGAACTCATTAGACAATTTTAAAAGAAGATGGCCTGATGATGTTGATTGTTCAAAAGAGGTTATTGATTCATTAAGACAAAGAGGAATTTTAGATATAGACGATGAGTTTATTAAGAAGTTTCAACTTTAAAAGATAGGATTTTAAATCCCTATCTTTTAAAAAATTTTAGTAGAATTTTTACCATTATTTTTAACATAATACATAGCTTTATCAGCTCTTAAAACAATATCTTTTCTTGTATCAGTTTCTATAAATTGAGTTATACCAAAACTTGCTGTTACTTTTCTATTGATTTTAAAATCATAATTTTCAATTAAATTTTTTAAGTGATTTGCACTTTTTTGTGCATCTAATGCTGATGTATTAGGAAGTATTAATATAAATTCTTCTCCACCCCATCTTCCAAACATATCATCTTTTCTAATATGATCACTTATGATTTTAGATACTTTAATTAAAACTTTATCCCCAATTAGATGACCTAATTTATCATTTATAGATTTGAAATCATCAATGTCAATAAAAATTATTGAGAAAATAGTATCACTTTGTTTTGATTTTCTAATTAGTGTTGATAGTACTTTTTCTATTCTTCTTCTATTTAAAATCTTTGTTAGACTATCTTTATTTGCATAATCTAGAAGGTTGCTTTCTGCAATCTTTCTTTTTTTGATTTCTTTTCTCATTTTACCATTAATATAAATATAAAAAACAATGATAAGAATTAATGGAAATACATACTTGTAAACCCAAGAGTAATCTTTTATCTCTTGATAAACTATAAGTTGATACTTATTTATGATTTCTCTTTTTTCTTCTTCACTAATTTGATTAATAATCTTATTTAAAATAGGAATAACTTCTTTATTTTGTATGGAACTTTTTAATCTTATATCTATTGTATATGGTAATGTTCCAGCAATCTTTATATTATTGTGATTATTTCTTATTATATAGTGAGATAAAGATAATATGTTATCTATTACACCAAAAATGTTTTTTTTCTCAAGTTCATTAAAACCCTCATCAATATTATCTAGATATAAAAAATCAATATCAGTATGTTCTTTTTTTAATTTATTAAATAATGTTTTATTTCCAATAATTGCAACTTTTTTATTTTTCAAGACATACATATCAGAAATAAAGTTTTTATCATTATTAGTTGCAATAGCAACTGGCAATTTACTTAAAGGTAGAGTTGTTGTATTATTTATATTTTCATAATCAAACTCTAGTTTAATATCAAATGTTTGAATGGCGTTAAATAACTTTTCATCATTTGGTTTTTCAATTATATTAAATTTTGTGTTGAGTTTTTTACCAATAATATTCCAAAAGTCTATTTCTAAACCTGAAAACTCATTTTCTTTTGTAAAAGAAAAAGGAATATCCAAATCGTTAACTAAAAGTGTAAATGAATTGTTTTTCAAATAGTTTTTTTCAAAATCATTAAAAAGTATCTTATTTTCATCGTATAAAAATGTATCAATCTTTAAATCACTATTTTTACCTAACTCTAAAAGTAAATATAATCTTTTTATTTCATTTATTTTTTCAATATCAATATTTCCTAAATGCCCTTCATCATATTTTGCAAGTTTTTTTAATACTCTTCCTTCATAAATCAGTGAATTTAATGTCTTATTTTGAGTATTATATTTTTCATATATGATATTTGCAGTCTCTTCAATATTATCAAAAGCATAAGACCAACCCTTCATTGTTGCATCATAAAAGTTTTTAACCCTTAAGGGGTAGTTTTTTACCTCTTTATTTGATGTAAATAAAATACCTCCATAAAAATCAAAACCGTAATCTGCAGGATTAAATATATTATATGAAATATTTTTTTCTGTTAATATGTATGGCTCATTTGATAAGTAACAGGCCATAGCATCAGTTTTTCTATCTATTAAATCATCAAGTTTAAAAGAGTGTGGAATAAAATTAATTTTATTACTTTTAACTCCTTGAGATTTTATCATTGAAATAATGTTTGCTGTTTCCTTTGCATCACTTGTTAACATGACTTTTTTATTTATTAGTTTTTCAATAGTATCAATACCAGAGTCTTTTCTTGTTAATAAAACCATAGGAGAATTTTGATAAATAGCTGCAAGTAGAGTGATTTCTTTCTCATTTAATCTTTCAATTATAAGAGAAGATTTACCAATAGCATAATGGGATTGATTGATTAATGTGTCATCTATTAATTTTGTATTAGATGTAAACTCTTTTATATTTACATCTAATCCATTTTGTTCATAAAAACCTTTTTCTTTTGCAATATAATAACCTGCAAATTGAAATTGATGCAACCAATCTAATTGAAGAGTTACACTATCTAGTTTTTGTGAAAAAGAGAAATTGAACAATAGTAATAATAATATAATGACTTTTTTTAATTTCATAAAGTCAATTATACACTAAATATATTAAATAATACTAGCCTTTGATACTAAATTGTTATTTTTCAATAATTTTTATATCATCAGTTGAAATTTCTAAATAACAATTATTATTCTTTATGAAGTCAATATTTTCAACTTGTGAATGAAGTAAGTTATCATGCTCTATATTTTTTAATTTATAAATCACTTCATAGCTTTCACCATAATAAGAATAGTCGATAATTTCAACTTCAAAATCATTTTTTATAGTTGTTAATTTACATTTATTAGTATTTGTAATAGCAACTTGATTATCACTCTTTTTTATCTCAAGTTTTTCTAAAAGTTTATGAGGAATAATATTGATTTCAGATAGAAAGTTTGCAATATAATAGTTTTTTGGATTGTTATACATGTTTTGAGCAGTATCAAACTGTATCATTTTTTTATCATTTATAATACCAATTTTGTCAGATATACTTAATGCTTCTTTTTTATCATGAGTAACTAATATTGCACTTAGTTCATATTTTTTTATTAAATTTTTCACCCACATTTTAGTTTTGTATCTTAATTGGGAGTCAAGATTTGCAAATGGTTCATCAAGTAAGAGTATCTTAGGATTATTTGCCATAGCTCTTGCAATTGCCACTCTTTGTTGTTGTCCACCTGATAATTGATGTATTTGTTTTTTTCTATGATCAACAATATCAAACTGTTCTAAAAGTTTAAGTACTTTTTTCTCTCTATCTTTTTTTGATAGTTTGTCTAAAGCAAATGCAATATTCTCCTCAACATTTAGATGAGGGAATAGTGCATAATCTTGAAATATATAACCAACTTCTCTATTTTTTTCATATACATCTTTAGAAGAAACACAAGCATTACCAATACATATTTCTCCGCCATGCTCTTTTTGAAGACCAGCTATTGCTCTTAAAATTGTTGTTTTACCACAACCACTTTTTCCAAGTAGAGTAACTATTTCACCTTTTTTTACATCAAAGTTAATATCTTCTAATATTTTTGTTTCGCCAAATGAGATTGAAAAATTATTTACAGTAACCATTTTATACCTTATTCATGTTTTTTGCAAGTAGAATCACTGAAACCATTCCAATTAAAATAATGAACATTGAAGGTACAGAAGATTCTATAATTTGTGCTTGTTGTGTTAATTCTAATGCTCTGATTGCTAATGTATCATAATTGAATGGTCTTAGAATCATAGTAAGAGGTAATTCTTTAATAACTTCAATAAATATTACTATAAAAGCTGAAAATGCAGTATTTTTTAGTAAAGGAATATATATTTTAAAGAATGTTTTTTTATCTCCAATATTTAAAATTTTAGCTGCATCATCATATGAAGTAGGGATTCTTGAAAATCCAGATTCAAAACTATTAATAGAAATAGCTAAAAATCTTACACAATATCCGAATACAACAGCAATTATTGTTCCTGAAATTATAAATGTATCAGAAAAAATATCAAAGAAATATTTGTCTAATACAGCAAAAAATGAAAGTATCCCAACACCTACAACAGCTCCAGGTATTGAATATCCCATTTTTACTATTTGTGTTAAAATTGAAGAAGATTTGTCATTATTTAATCTAACATTATATACAAATAATAACGCTAATGCTGTTATTATAAATGCAGAAGAAATTGCAAGAGTTAAAGTTTGATATAGAAGTGTCATAAAGTCTTCATCAATTATTTCTTCATATGACAGCATAAACCAATAGCATAGTTGAATAAATGGTAAAAGGAAACCTAAGAAAAATGGGATAAAACATAAAATAAATGCACCAATGTTTTTACTACCAGTAAGTTTAATTTTATCAATAGGTTTAAAGTCCTTACCTGAACTTTTATAAACTTTATTTCTTCTTTGAAGTCTTTCTAAAACTATAATTATAAATACAAATGTCATTAAAATACTTGCTAGTTTTGCTGCATCTTCAACAGAACCCATTCCAAACCAAGCTCTAAAAATTCCAGTTACAAATGTACTTACTCCAAAATATTCCATTACTCCAAAATCAGCTATAGCTTCCATTACAGCAAGAGTAACACCAGCAACAATTGCTGGTCTTGATACAGGTAAAATTACTTTTTTTAGTATTTGCCAAGAAGATAAATTAAATGTTTTTGCTGCATCTATAATTGAAGCAGATTCGAAAGATAAATATGTCTTACAAATTAAATATACATAAGGGTATAAAACTAATGACATAATTATAATAGCACCTTCTATAGACATAATATCAAAGAAATAGACTTCATCAATTGATGTGTTAAATAAGTCTAATACAAATGTAGTTACACTTCCTGTAATATCAAACATTCCTCCATAAATAAATGCCATTATGTAAGTAGGTATAGCAAATGGTAAAATTAAAGCATAATGAAAAAAGTTAGAGAATGTAAATGTATATAAAGATGTTAGATATGCTGTGGTAAAACCTATTATTCCTGTTAGGATTGCAACACCAAACATTATGTATAGTGTATTAAAGATATATTCATATAATAGAGTATCCTTCAAGTGTTGCCAATTGTCACTTGAACCTGAAAAAAGATATAAAAATATTATGATTGCTGGTGCACTAATAAGTAGTGTGAGAATTACACTACTTATCTTTAATTTTGAAAAATTGTTTATCAATTATTATTACTTCCATCCTGCTTTATCAAAAATTCTGATTGCAGCTGCGTTATTTTCACCTAAAGTGTTAATCGAGATTGTATCATCTTTAAACTGACCCCAAGATGAAACAATGTCAGAACTTTTAACTCCCGCTAATACAGGGTACTCATAGTTACCTTTAGCGAATAATTCTTGTGCATCTTTTGAAGCCATAAATTCAATAAATTTAACTGCATTTTCTTTATTTGGAGCATATTTAGCTACACCTGCACCAGATACATTGATATGAGTTCCACCATTTTTAAATTCTGGGAAGAAAATTTTAACTTTTTTTACTGATTCTCTTTGTGATACATCTTTGTTATCAACCATTTTACCAATGTAGTAAGTATTTGCAATTGCAATTGAACCAATTCCATTAGCTACTGCTTTTACTTGATATCTGTCATTACCTTTAGGAGCTTTAGCCATATTTGCTACAACACCTTTTGCCCATTCTAGAGCTTTTTCTTCACCATGGTGTGCAATCATTGCTGCTAATAAAGATTGGTTATAAATGTTATTTGATGATCTAACCATAATTTGACCTTTGAATTTTGGGTCTGCTAAATCTTCATATGTAGATAATTTTCCTTCTACTTCTGAACCAATTCTATATACTGCTACTCTTGATCTTTTTGTTAATGCAAACCATTTGTTATCTTTATCTCTTAAGTTTGCTGGAATGTTTGTTGTTAAGTAATTTGAATCAATAGATTGTAATAAATCTTTTTGTTTTGCTTGGAATAATCTTCCTGCATCAACTGTAATTAATACATCAGCAGGTGATTTTGCACCTTCACTTTCCATTCTTTTAATTAAAGCAGATGCTTTAGCATTTACTACATTTACCTTAATCCCTGTTTTTTCTTCAAACATTTTGAATAATTGTTTATCTGTATCATAGTGTCTATGAGAATAAACATTTACTTCTGAACTTGCAAATAATGAACTTGCTAATACTACGGCTGTTAATGCTAACTTTTTTAACATAATTTTCCTTTTTATTTATACTATACTGATAATTGTTATCGAAATTATAATCAAGTAAAACTTTAATTAAACTTAATAGTAAGAATGATTATCAAATTAAATTAAACTACTTTAATAAAAAAATACAATTTTATTGATATAATTACTACAATAATTTAGATATATCATTTATTGATATATACAGAGGTAAATAATTTATGATATTAATGATTGACAACTATGACTCTTTTACATATAACATAGTTCAATACTGTTTAGAATTAGGGGCTGATTTAAAAGTAATTAGAAATGATGAATTAACAGTTGAAGAAATTGAAGCTTTAAATCCTGAGAAGATTATCTTATCTCCAGGACCTGCAACTCCAAATGAAGCGGGAGTTTGTTTAGATGTTATAAAACATTTTGCAGATAAAAAACCAATTTTTGGAATTTGTTTAGGTCACCAAAGTATTGCACAAGTATTTGGTGCTAAAGTTATTAAAGCTAAAAATATGATGCATGGTAAAACATCAAAAATAAAAGTAATCAATGATTCAGTAATTTTTAAAGACATTCCAAAAGAGTTTACTCAAACTAGATATCACTCTTTAACTGTTGAAAAACAGAGTGTTCCAGAAATAGTTATCCCAACATCTATTAGTTTAGATGATGAAGAAATTATGTCTTTAGAAATTAAAGGTAAACAAATATATGGAGTACAATTTCATCCAGAGTCAATTATGAGTGAATATGGATATGAAATGTTAGATAATTTCTTAAAGTTATAATATGACAAATATAAAATATGACTATTTATTTTATTTTATTCTTTCAATATTAGTAGTTATATTAATTTATGCTTCAAATACATTAAGCATCTCATATAAAGAAGCATTAAATGTATTTGAAAATAGTTCAGTTTTAACTTATATCACAAAAACTTCAATTTATATTTTTGGTCAAAACGATATTGCCTTAAGGCTACCATTTATTGTTTTTTATACATTAAGTGTTTTATTAATGTATAAATTGACATTAAACTACTTTAAATATAAAAAAGATCAATTCTTATCAATTCTTATATTTATGATATTGCCTGGTGTTTTAAGTGCATCTCTTCTTGTAAATAGTGCGATAGTTGTACTATTTTTCACTTTATTATATATATACATTTATGAGAAAAATAAAGAACATCCAATTTGGCTTTTATTTTTATTAGTATTTATTGATAATTCATTTGCAATTTTCTTTTTGGCATTATTTTTCTTCTCTTTGAAAGAAAAAGAAAAAAAACTAATATATCTTTCACTTTTTTTGTTCTCATTGTCCATGTATATTTATGGTTTCCAAACAGAAGGAAAGCCTAAAGGGTATTTCTTAGATACTTTTGCTATATATGCAACAATTTTCTCTCCTTTAATGTTTATATATTTTATATATACAATATACAGAGCTGGAATAAAAAATGAAAGAACCTTTGTTTGGTATATTTCAACTACAGCTTTATTAGTGTCACTACTTTTTTCTTTTAGGCAAAGAGTATATATTGAAGACTTTGCTCCTTATGTTGTAATATCTATACCTTTTATGTTAAAAATGTTTTATCATTCATATCGAGTTAGATTATCGGTTTTTAGAAGAAAACATTACATCTTGGGTTTGATTGTATTATTTATGTTATTAGTAAATTGTTTATTAACAATAATAAATAAACCTTTATATTTATTTTTACCAGATGAGAAAAAACATTTTGCATATAAATATCATTTTGCAAAAGATATAGCTAGCAAATTAAAATCATATGGAATAAATAAAATTAATGTTAATGATGAAAGATTACAGTTAAGATTAAAATATTATGGTATTGAAAAAGGAAATCAATTTTATGTTTCAAAAAATAAAAATGAAAATGTAATTAAAACTCTAATAATTTCTTATTACAATAAAGAATTAATTAAACTATATATTTATGAAAAAAAATAGTTTTACAATTTTAGAATTAATATTAGTTATTGTTTTACTTTCAATCCTATATTCTATATTTAAAATTAACACTCCTAAAAATAAAATTGATGAATTAACAAACAGACTTTCACTTCAATTAAAATATTTAAGATATAAAGCACTTATTGATTCAAAAAAATCTTATTCAGAAGAAGTATGGTTTAAAAAAAGATGGACATTAAAATTTTACAGATGTAGAGAAGAAGTAGGAGGAATATATTATGTCATATATTCAGATAGTAATATGCAAGGTCATCCAAATAAAACAGAAAGTTTGAAAGATCCATTATCTAATAAATATATTTACAATTCAAATAGTTGTCAAGAAAAAGATGATTTAAGTAAATATTCTTTATTAACTAAAAACTATTTCATTGATAAAATTCAATTGTCATGTAATAATACTAGTTCCTTAGGTCAAATATCATTTTCAAATGATGGAAAGATTTATACAAAACTTTCAAATAATGATAGTAAATCAATTTTAGTAGAAGATTGTAAAGTAAAAATCATTGATAAATACGAAAATATAAGAGAAATAGAGATAAAAAAAGAAACATCATACATAAAAATTAACTAAAAATCTAATAAACACAATAAAAAGATAGCAAAACTCATAAATTATAAAATTTAAGCTTTTATTAAGAGTTTTCTCTTGACAAAGGGGGATAATTTGTCTATAATTCCCGTCCAATTTCAGAGGAACGACACAAAGTTCTAAAGAGATATGATCTTTAAAAACGAAGGTTAATAAGAAGTAATTTTTATAAACCGAATATAGAAAAAACGATAAAAAAACAAGAAAAATAATTCTTGTCTATTTAAGCTTTTTACATTTATGTAAAAACACTTGAGTGATAATTTTGTTTAATGGAAACAAAAATTGTCAGTTTCAAACACTTTATTATGGAGAGTTTGATCCTGGCTCAGAGTGAACGCTGGCGGCGTGCTTAACACATGCAAGTCGAACGAGAACGGGTTATAGCTTGCTATAACTGTCAGCTAAGTGGCGCACGGGTGAGTAATATATAGGTAATGTGCCCTAGAGAGGGGGATAACAGTTGGAAACGACTGCTAACACCCCATATGCCTTTAAAACATAAGTTTGCAAGGGAAATATTTATAGCTCTAGGATCGGCCTGTACGGTATCAGCTTGTTGGTGAGGTAATGGCTCACCAAGGCTATGACGCCTAACTGGTTTGAGAGGATGATCAGTCACACTGGAACTGAGACACGGTCCAGACTCCTACGGGAGGCAGCAGTGGGGAATATTGCACAATGGGGGAAACCCTGATGCAGCAACGCCGCGTGGAGGATGACACATTTCGGTGCGTAAACTCCTTTTATATAGGAAGATAATGACGGTACTATATGAATAAGCGCCGGCTAACTCCGTGCCAGCAGCCGCGGTAATACGGAGGGCGCAAGCGTTACTCGGAATCACTGGGCGTAAAGAGCGTGTAGGCGGGTAATTAAGTCAGGAGTGAAATCCTATGGCTCAACCATAGAACTGCTCTTGAAACTGATTACCTAGAATATGGGAGAGGTAGATGGAATTTCTGGTGTAGGGGTAAAATCCGTAGAGATCAGAAGGAATACCGATTGCGAAGGCGATCTACTGGAACATTATTGACGCTGAGACGCGAAAGCGTGGGGAGCAAACAGGATTAGATACCCTGGTAGTCCACGCCCTAAACGATGTACACTAGTTGTTGTGAGGCTAGACCTTGCAGTAATGCAGTAAACACATTAAGTGTACCGCCTGGGGAGTACGGTCGCAAGATTAAAACTCAAAGGAATAGACGGGGACCCGCACAAGCGGTGGAGCATGTGGTTTAATTCGACGATACGCGAAGAACCTTACCTGGACTTGACATAGTAAGAACTTTCTAGAGATAGATTGGTGTCTGCTTGCAGAAACTTATATACAGGTGCTGCACGGCTGTCGTCAGCTCGTGTCGTGAGATGTTGGGTTAAGTCCCGCAACGAGCGCAACCCTCGTCGTTAGTTGCTAACAGTTCGGCTGAGAACTCTAACGAGACTGCCTACGCAAGTAGGAGGAAGGTGAGGACGACGTCAAGTCATCATGGCCCTTACGTCCAGGGCTACACACGTGCTACAATGGGGTATACAAAGAGCCGCGATACCGTGAGGTGGAGCAAATCTCAAAAATATCTCCCAGTTCGGATTGTAGTCTGCAACTCGACTACATGAAGTTGGAATCGCTAGTAATCGTAGATCAGCAATGCTACGGTGAATACGTTCCCGGGTCTTGTACTCACCGCCCGTCACACCATGGGAGTTGAACTCATTCGAAGCGGGGATGCTAAGGTAGCTACCCTCCACAGTGGATTCAGCGACTGGGGTGAAGTCGTAACAAGGTAACCGTAGGAGAACCTGCGGTTGGATCACCTCCTTTCAGAGAAGAGAGAAGTTATTCGATTAACTTCTCCAAAGCTATCAAAGATAGCAAATAAAAAAGGTATATCAACCTTTCTATATTCGGTTTATAAAGATTA
>NZ_JBMOVV010000015.1:0-61341 GCF_049472135.1 Arcobacter pernae | reverse complement strand
AATGCAGAGGTAAATACAGATATATACCTAGAAGAGAAAGATGATTTACAAATAGGTACAGTAAATGCGACAAATATGAAAGTAATTTCAAACTCAAATATAGAGAATAAAGATACAACATCATTAGTAAAAGTAGATAAGTTAACAATAGATGCATTAAATGTAAACCTGAATACAGAAATAAAAACAATAAACGCAAATGTAGTAAATGATATAACAATAAATGAGAAAGATAATCTGTTTGGAACAATCATAGCAGAAGACTTAATCTTAGATGTAGCATTCTCAACACTTCTAACAGATGTAGAGACAATAACTGTAAACTCAAGTGATTCAGTATATGTAACACAAATAGATGATGTAATAGTAAAAGATTCAAACGCAACAAATATCTTAGCAATAGAAAGCTCAAATGGAGATCTATACTTAGATAAATTAACAGCTAATACAGTAACAGTAAAAGTATCAGAAGAAAAAAGAATACTAGATAATAATGGTGAATTAATAAATGTAGAATCTCAAAACCTAAATATGCTAGGGAAAGGGGCATATACAGAAGGAAATAAAGTAAGCCCAGAAACAATAGAAACAATGGCAAAAGAGGCTATAGAGATAGACACAACAAAATTATATTTAGGAAATTATGATAAAGCTAAAATAAAAAATAATACAATAAATGATACAATGTACGGCTTATTAATAGAGAGAGATAATTACTCAATGCAATATGTAGCAGTAAGTGAGTTTGATAAAGAAGTAACAGAGATAGAAACACAGTTATCAGAAGGGATGGAAGATATCGTAATGTGGGAGTTTGAAGCAGCGATAAACTACCAAAACTTAAATCAATCAAGTAATATAAATAGCGCATATAATGAGTATGTAGTAAGAAATACACAAATAACACAGAATGATAATATAAGAGCATTAAGAAGCTTTGAAGTGCAAAATGTGAGTACAGTAGCAGAGCATGAGGTAATAATGCCAAGTGTAGAATATAGTACGTATACAAGTTCAATAGGATTTATAGATATAGAGAGAATGAGTAGTAATATCTTGTTTGACTATGATGAGGAAGAGTATGAGTTATGGACAGAAGATTTAGTTTTATAATAAAAAAAGAAGAATTTATAAATAAAGTAAAAGGAATTAAAAAATGTTAAAGATTAAACCCCTAGTATTAGCTACATCTACAATAGTTTTTTTAAGTGCTTGTGGTGGTGGAGGTGGTGGATCTATCTCTTCTCCAATTACAAAAGTATCTGGAACAGTAACAGATGGACCAATCAAAAATGCCTTAGTATATATCGATGAAAATTTAAATGGACAATTAGACTATATTGATAATAATACTAATAGTACTTTAGATTTTGGAGTTGATAGTGTAACTGAGTATTATACTTTTACCGATGCAGATGGTAAATATACTATTCAAGGTATTTTAGACAATAATAAAGAGTATATGGTTGTAGTTGAAGGTTCATCAGCTTATGGTACAGAAGACCAAGAAGATAATGCAAGTGATGGTACAAACCTTACATTTAAGATGTTTAATCTTTTAAAAACGACAACTTCTTCAGATACAAGTAAGTATGCTGGAGGTCAATATAATGTTGACCATAATGCAAACCTTTTTAAAGATACTCTTAAAACTTTAGATGAAAAGACTTTTAATTCTATTTCTAATTCTGGTTCATACACAGGGGTTAAAAACTTTATAAATGATACTTCTTCTGATAACACAGTACTATTTCAAAAGTATATAAAAAGTACAGCAACAACACCTATAAATACACAAATCACAACATTACAAGGTGAAGTAGTTACTTATTTAGATAAACAGAATGATGAACAACAACCAACAGTTACAAATAATCTTTTAGGTTTAGGAAGCGATAGTTTACTTGCAACTTCATCTTCTACAAGCAATTCTTTAATTGACAATTCTTTAACACAAAAATCAACTATTGGAAGTAACTATACTTTCTCAAAGAAAGTAGATTCTTCTACATTATATGAAAAATCATATATTACAAAATATGATAATATCTTGCAAATTCCAGGTTTTGAGACTTTACAAAATCAAGGTTACTCTTTTGTAAGTGGTGCAGATATTAAAACTAACAATACTACAGGTGATGTATTAGATATTTTAAATAACTTATTAAAAGAAGTAAGTTTTACTAATCAAACGGGAGTAGTTTTATATCAATACAATGGAACTTCATGGAATCAAATAGGAACTACTTTTGATATTGTATCAAATGAAATAGATTCTACTATTAAAGCTTCAATGACATTAAATCCATTTATTATTCTTGAAGACAACACATCTAATCAAACTACTAAAACTTTAGATGTAACTGAATTTAGCTCTTATTCTAATCCATTAGTAGTTGTAAAAAACACTAAAGGTGAGATTATTGATTATGTAGAAGTTAGTGGAAATAGCGTAAATATAAACTATGATTCTTCTGAAACTGTTGGTTCTGTTGTTGTTTTAAGTGAAGATTTTAAAGAAACAACAAGTAGTGAGAGTTTAGCTGTGTCTTTAAAGGTAACTGAAGACCAAGGTGGAGACTTATCTTTAGGTGAGTTGCCAATTACTAAAAGACTTGTTACAGGTGATACGTTATTAGATATTAAAAGTGGAAACAATATTTATGAGATTTATGGTGCAGCTAATATGATTAGAACAGATATCGCTTATCAAGTAGTAAGTGATTATGGTTCTGATACAAGTAGTTATAACTCTTATACTGCAACTGATATTGGAAATAATATTGTAAGTGTAGTATTTAGCAAATCATTTGAAAATAGTAGTGAAATGGATACTGACTATGAAGAGAGTGAAACTAGTAGTTTTGAAGGTGTAGTAGTATTTAACCAAAGTACAAGTAAACTGCTTTCATCTAAATATTATCAAAAGTTAACTTTAAAAAATAGTGTTTCTGGAACAAATAAATTAAGTGGATATATTTCTATGAAAGATAGCTCAACTGGAACAGCACTTACTTTTGATAAAGGAATTTATGAATTTTCTATGCGTGATGAAAGTACTGGATATGGTTATTATGACATTGAAACTAATACTACATGCAGTCCAAGAGTTATATATGATGGAAATATAGAAAATGATAGTGCTATTATCAAAGGTGAAATTGATGTTACTAGTGCTAGAACTGCAAAAGCAGCAGGTAATGCTCAAGTAAATAATACAATCACAACAGCAGTTGTAACTACAACAAATAGGTGTCAATAAATAGATGACAAAAGAGATTTTTAGGGTATTTAGATTTTTTTCTTTTGCATTTATAACTTTGTTTTTTAGTGCTTGTGGAGGTGGCGGGGGTACTAGCTCCACAAGTGTAGATACAAATATGCAAAAGATAGATGGAAAATGGGACCCATATTTTAGTGATAAAAGATTTTTATCTAACCAAAGTGGTGCTTTTGTAGGACAAGCTACTTGGTATGAAGAGAAGTTAAAAGATGATGGTTCTGTAGATACAGATGCAACTGGTGAAATGACTTTTATTTTTAATTCTTATGGAAAAGTTTCTTTAAGTATTGAGATTTTATCTCCAATTGAGATTGGAACTTATGATATAGATAGCCAAGGAAGAGAATTAACAATTAGTTCATTAAAAGTTGTTTATGAATTAGTTGAAAATGCAGGACAAAACTGTGTAAAAGTTAGCAAGCTAACAGATGGGAACTTTGACTCTTATTATAATTTATGTCAAAAATTTAATTAGGGTTTATTAAGGGGAGTGATGAAAAAAACTATAACAATATGTTGTCTAGGACTTTTATCTTCTGTTTGGGCTTCTAGTGAGCCTAAAACTATAGATGTAGATATAAAAAGTATGATTGTAGAGGTAGTAAAAAGAAATTCAAATATTATCTTTGATAGAATGCAAGACCAAATTATTCAATCTCAAATTAAACTAGAAGAGTCAGGTTTTGATCCTACTTTTTATGTAAATATTACTAAACAAAGAACAGATGTTCCAAATGGTGTTGATGAAAAATCAACAAGAGGTTATTTGAATGATTATGAAGAAAATCTTCAATCTCAAGAAATGGGAATAAAAGGAGTTACTTCTATTGGTTCACAATGGAGTCTATCTCTTACAAGTTCTGCAAAGCAAAGTAACTTAATCAATAAATACCAAAGTGATTATGATACAGAGTTTAGAAAAGGAATAAAATTAAGTGTTGTTCAACCATTACTAAAAGGTTTTGGAGAACATGGAGCTATGGGAAAAGTAAATTTAGCTAAGGCTGAAAGAAAAATTTATTCTAAAAAAGCAGAAAAAAACATCTCTGATATTATGGGTAGTACGATTCAAAGCTACTGGAAATACTATTCAGCAAAAGAGCTTAAAAAGAGTTATGAAAACTCACTAACTTTTAATAAAAAAATCATATCTTTATTAGAAAAAAAGTTTGAAGCAGGTGAGATTCCTTATTCGGAAGTATTAGAAGCTAGAAGTTCAGGACTTATTAGACAAGCTCAACTAAAAAAGATTGATAGTGAAATAAAAAAATACAAAAATGACTTTTTATCTTTATTAAATTTATCTTCATATAATAGTGAAGAAATTAATTTCAATTTACTTGAAAATCCAAGTGTAAGTGAAAATGAAAAAGTTTTAGATTTACAAACTTATTTTGAAAAAGCTTTAGAAATCTGGCCTGATTTTCAGATTGCTAAAAATAAGCTAGAAAAAGAGTTACTTCAAATCAAAATCACAGAAAACTATGTAAAACCACAGTTAGATTTAATAGCTAGTACTTCAAGTGGAACGCTAACAAATACTTTTAAAGATAGAGTTTATGATGATGAGCATATATCTTGGAGTGTAGGATTACAATACTCTGGTTCTTTATATGATAATCAAGCTGTAAATGCTTTACGAATTGCAAAGTTAAAGGCAAATCAAATCAAACTAGAAATCGAGACTTTAAAAAATGGATTATATAATGCAATTGATACAAAACTTGAATCATATAATAATTCAAAAGAAGAAGTTGAGTTTTATAAAAACAGTTTAGAAATCAAAAAAAGATTATTAGCTGATACAAAAAAAGCTTTTAGTTTTGGAGATAAAAGTATAAAAGATGTAATAGTTCAAGAAGACGATATGATTGAGTATCAAAATAAGTTTTTTAATAGATTAATTGATTTTAAACTATCAAAAGCATCACTAGATAAAGCTATTGGGGAACTATTTAATAAATATTTAACTTTAGATGATATTGAAAAAATAAAAGAGTTAAATGTAAGAAATGAATTAACAAAAG
Source organism: Arcobacter pernae (assembly GCF_049472135.1). NCBI lineage: Bacteria > Pseudomonadati > Campylobacterota > Epsilonproteobacteria > Campylobacterales > Arcobacteraceae > Arcobacter > Arcobacter pernae. Next base: position 56,031 of record NZ_JBMOVV010000015.1, on the reverse strand, counting down.
AAAATTTTGGAGTTATAAAGTAAATGAAAAAATTAATTTATATTGCTTGTATATGTACAACATTTTTACAAGCTCAGGAGTTACTAGCTCCCTTAACAGGAATTGTAAAGCCTATTTATGAAGGTAAAATAGGTATTTCAACAGAGGGAAAAGTAGATAAAGTATTTTTAAAAGAGGGTGATAGTGTAAAAAAAGGTCAAGTAATCTTATCTTTAGATAGTAACTTACAAAGATTAGAAACACAAAGAAGAAACCTTTTATTAAAAGATAAAACACAATTAGACTCTTTAAAAAAGAACTTAGTTGTTCTTGAAGATATTTTAAATAAAAAAGAAAAACTTTATAATGAAACAAAATCGATTAGTTTAAATGAACTAAATCAATTAAAAATGCAATATACAAATACAAAAGCTGAATTAAGTTCACTAATAATTAATGAGAAAAAAGAGTATATTGAGTATCAAATTTCTAAGAATGTATTAGATTATTATACTCTAAAATCACCTGTAAATGGTGTTATTACAAGAATTGAACCTAAGATTGGTGAGTGGGTTCAAGTTGGAAAAGAGATTGTTCAAATTATTGATATTGATACTTGTTTTGTTGAAGTTGATTTAACTACAAATGATTTACAACAGTTATCTGTAAATTCAAAAGTTGATGTGGAGATTTCAAATGGGAAAGAGACTTTTATAAAAGAGGGAACTGTATCTTTTATCTCTGCTATGGCTGATAGTTCAAGTGGATTAATTAGAGCAAAAATCGACTTTGATAATAAAGATAAAAAAGCTATTCCTGGATTAACTGCAAATGTTATTTTAAAGTAGAGTTTGATGGAAGTTAGCAAGAGTAGAAAAACAGATACAATTGAGATATTAAATAGTCTTACAAGTTTGAGAAACTCTTCTTTAGAAGAGGAAGAGTTTTGGTTTGAGTATTTAGAGTCAATTTCATTACTTACTAAAAGTAATTTAACTTTTATAGTAAAAAAAAATGATGAACTTACACTTTTTCAAGAATATGACGATGATTCAATAGATGAAAATAGTAAAGATAGTGTTTATAATAATATTAGTTCATTAGTTCAAAGATCATCACAAAATGCTTATGCTTATGAAAAATCAACTTTTCAAAGCAGATATATAGTAGCTGTTAAACTAGATAATATTGAAGATGAAAGTGAATATTTCTTATGTTTTTTAATTGAAAACAATAATAAAAATGAGTTTACAAATATAATTCTAAGAGCTATTTTATGTAAAGATGTTCCTTTTTCTTATTTTAGTAATAAAAATAAATCTAAAGCCGTTGAAGTATATCAAGCAAGTGATATGAATGAGATAGATGAAGATGAAGGAAATGATTTAACTTCTGTTGTTGAATTGATAAATTATATTGTAAGTGAAAATAAATTTAAACTTTCAATTATGAAACTTGTAGATGAACTTTGTAATAGATACAATGCAAATAGAGTTTCTATTGGTTGGGAATTTAATCAATATGTTACACCAAAAGCTATAAGTCATGTGGAAGATTTTTTAAAGTCAAGTTATAGTTCAAAAGCTTTAGAAGCTATTTATGAAGAAGCATATGAACAAGATAGCGAAATATTTTATCCAGAGGATAAAGATAGTGACTTAATTACAAATGCACATCAAATATATCTAAAAGATAATAAACTTTCAAATTTATATAGTTTTCCTATTAGATTAGAAGATGAAATAATAGGTGTAGTAAGTTTTGAGATGAAAGAATCAGAGTTGTCTTTTTCTAGTTTAGAAACTATAAGATTAGCTTTAAATTTAATTGCTCCAATTTTAAATAACATTTATACTCATGACCAAAATATTCTAAAGAAATCTTTAGTAAAAGTTGAAAAAACATCAAAGAATTTTTTTGGTCCACAAAAGAGTTTATTAAAACTATCAAGTGTTTTAGTATCAATCCTTCTTTTATGGATAATGTTTGGAAAACTTGAATACAAAGTAGAATCAGTTACAAATCTTCAAACAGATAATATCTCTTATATCTCAGCACCTTTTGATGGAATAGTTCAAGAAGTTTTTATAGATTCTGGTGATAGTGTTGAAACAGGTATGAAATTATTAGCTTTTGATGATAAAGAAATGATATTAAAAAAGCTAGAGATTAATGCTGATATTATTAGATATGATACCGAAGCAGAGAAAGCAAGATCTCAAAGAAAACTTGCAGATATGCAAATAGCTTTAGCAAAAAAAGAGCAATCAGAAGCGAACCTTAAAAAGCTTAATTACTTTTTAGAAAAAGCTGAATTAAAATCACCTTTTGATGGTATTATCATTGAAGGAGATAAGGAAAAATTACTTGGAAGTCCTTTTTCTAAAGGAGATATTTTAGTTCAAATTGCAAAGCCAACTGATTTATATGCAAAATTGAAAGTTCAAGAAGAGTATATAGATGAAATAAAGGTAGGTCAAATAGCTGAACTTAATCTTTTAAGTAGACCCCATGAGTATTTTAATGTAAAAATTGACAAAATCATTCCAATGGCAAATGTAGATGATGAAAATGGAAATGTTTTTACAATTAAAGTAGTATTTTTAGATGAAGTAAAACCTTGGATGAGACCTGGTATGAGTGGTATTGCAAAAATTAAAATTGAGCAAAGACCTGTATATTGGATATTAACTCATAAGATTTCAGACTTCTTACATATGCATGTTTGGTGGTAGAATAGATGCAAGGTAGTGTTTTTAGTGAACAGTGGTTTAAAGTTGCAAAATTAAATGTATCACTTAATAGTTCAAGCTATATAAAAAAACAGTTTTATCGAGGTCAGAAATGGTATGTAATTGAAGATAGTTTTAACAACCAGTTCTTTAGAGTAAGAGAAGAAGCTTATAGATTTTTAGCAAGGCTTGATTCATCTAAAACTGTTGAAGAGATTTGGGAAGAGTCTTTAAAAGATGACTCTTCTCATACTCCTACACAAGATGAAGTAATATCTTTACTTACAAGTTTGCACCATAAAAATCTTCTATATTTTAAAAATAAAGCAAATACTGAACAGCTTTTACATAGAGCCGAATTAAAACATAGTAAGAAAATGAAAAGTAAAGTTTTTTCATTTTTATACTTTAAAGTACCTTTATTTGACCCAGATAGATTTCTTGATAAGACTAGACCTTTTACAGAACTTGTTTTTTCAAAAGCAGGTGCTATTGTATGGTTTATAGTTATTGCACTAGGAATAAAGTTTTCAGTAGAAAACTTTTCATCTTTATATGACCAAACACAAGGGATGTTATCTCCTAATAAACTTTTCTTATTATATATTTCTATCATCATCTTAAAAACTTTGCATGAGTTTGGTCACTCAATGATGGTTAAGAAGTTTGGTGGAAAAGTAAATGAAATGGGTGTAATGATACTTGTATTTACACCAATACCATATATGGATGCAACGCAAAGTTGGCTGTTTAGATCAAAATATCAAAGAGCATTAGTTGGTGCTGCTGGTATGATAGTTGAACTTTTTATAGCAGCAATTGCAGCTATTGTTTGGGCAAATACAGGTGATGGGATAGTTAATAGTATTGCTTTTAATATGATGATTATAGGTTCTATTTCAAGTATATTTTTTAATGGTAATCCATTATTGAGATTTGACTCGTATTTTATTTTATCTGACCTTTTAGAGATACCAAATCTTTATGAGAACTCTAAAAAACAGTGGTACTACTTAGTAGAGAAATATATTTTTAAACTTGAATATGTAGTAAGCCCTAGCCAATCTTTAAGAGAAGCTTTTTGGTTATGTACTTATTCTGTTCTTAGTTTCTTTTATAGACTTTTTGTAGCCTTTTTAATTGCTCTTTTTGTAGCAGACCAATGGTTTTTTCTAGGAGTCTTAGTTGTACTTATATCTTTATATATGTGGATATTAAAACCTTGGTATGAGTTTTTTAAATACTTATTTACAAATAATAAGTTACAAAAAACAAGAATCAAAGCCATATCTATCTCAGCTTCAGTTATAGGTTTTATTTTTATTATAGTAGCTGTTATACCATTTCCTTTTTCATTAAAAGCAAATGGTATTGTAATGACTGATAATTACCAAAATATCTTTTTAAAAACAGATGGTTATTTAAATAAAATTCATGTAAAAGATGGAGAGTTTGTTAATAGGGGTGATGTTTTATTAAGCTTTGAAAATAAAGAGTTAGATTTTGAAATTCAAAGTGTATATGCTTCTATTAAAGAGACTAAGGCTTATATGGTAAAAGCAAGAACTAGTGCAAAAGCTGATATGAATGCAATTAATAATCAGATAAATCTATTAAATGATAAATTAAAATATTTAGAAGAAAAGAAAGACAAGCTTTTTATAAAAGCAGATAAATCAGGATATTTTATACATCAAGAGATTAAAAATAAAGAGAATACTTGGTTTCGAATGGGGCAGAGAATTGGTATGTTATTACCTGATAAACAAGCTCATTTCCAAGCAGTAATTCCCCAAGAAGAGTCTTTTAATATTTTTGCAAACCAAGTTTATAATGGTAGTTTAAAACTACATGGTTTAAATGAACATATAATTAGTGTTGATAATATTAGAGTTATTCCTTATCAAAAGCAAGAGTTGCCATCAGCTGCACTTGGATGGCTTGGTGGTGGAGATATTGCTGTATCTCAAAAAGATAATAGTGGTACAAAAACAAAAGAAAGTTTCTTTGAGGTAAAAGCAAATATTATTGATAAAAAAGAGTTTGTTTTACAACATGGACGTTCTGGTATTTTAAAGATACAATTAGAACCAAAAACTTTAGTTGAAAGAATGATTACTAATGTTAAACAGATTTTACAAAAGCATTATAAGATTTAAGTAGTTTATGAAAAAAGCCAGAAAAAATATAATTAAAATAAAAGAAAAAGAACTTCATGAAGGATTGGATTATTATTATAATCTAATCCTTGGAAAAATAAATAAGTTTAAATATAGACCTACAAACTTACAAAAAGATGCTCAGGTTGTGCATGATAACTCTTTAAAATTAACTCAAATAAGTCAAAATGAATTAGATGAAAAAATAGCTAATATTAAAAGAACTTTTAGATTAAATAAACAAAATGATGAAGAAGTTTTAGAGGCTTTTTCTTTATGTGTTGAGGCTTGTTTTAGAATTACAGGCAAAAGAGCTTATGTTGTACAAATTATGGGAGCAATAGCTTTATATAAGAAGTTTGTTATTGAAATGTCAACAGGTGAGGGGAAAACCCTAACAGCAGCAATCGCAGCAGGAGTTTTAGGCTGGGTTGGTAAACCAATACATGTTTTTACTTCAAATGATTATCTAGCAGCAAGGGATGCTCAACTTTTTGAAGAGTTTTATAATAGCATAGGTCTTACATGTTGTTCTATTACTTCATCTAATTCACCTGAAGAGAGAAAAAAACTTTATGAATCAAATATTGTATATACTACAGGGAAAGAAGTTTTAGCTGATTTTTTAAAAGATAGAATGAAAGAAGACTCTTCTTTTGATTTTAATAGATACCTAATAGATAAGGTAAGTGGAAAATTAAATGAAAATGATTATGTTTTAAGAGGTTTAGAAACAGCTATTATTGATGAAGCTGATAGTGTATTAGCAGATGATGCAGTTACTCCTTTGATAATCTCTGCTACAGCAGAAAATAAAGTATTACAAAAATCTGTTGTAGATGCCTATAAAATTGCAAAGTTACTAAAAAAAGATGAAGATTATAAAATTAGTGAAAAGTTTAATGATATTACACTTACAAAAAAGGGTATTAAACTTGTAGAAGATAATAGTTCATCTTTAAATGAAATTTGGAAAGTAAAACATAGAAGAGAGTATCTTGTAAAACAAGCTTTAACAGCAAGAGAGTTATATCTTTTAAATAAACACTATATTATAAAAGATGGTAAAGTTGTTATTGTAGATGAGAAAACTGGAAGAATTATGGAACATAGGTCATGGGGAAATGGCTTACATCAAGCAATTGAAGTAAAAGAAGGACTTGAAATAACAGACCCTACAACAACATTTGCTAAGATGAGTTTTCAAAGATTTTTTAGGCTTTATACACATTTGTGTGGAATGAGTGGAACTTTGAAAAATCTTGATAATGAACTTTGGCAAATCTATGAAACTTCTATTATTAAAATTCCAACAAGAGTACCTTCTCAAATGCTTATTAAAGAAGATGAATTTTTTATAGATGAAAATGAAAAAAATAAAAGAATTATTGAGTATGTAAGTTCTTTAAATAAAAAAGGAATACCTGTACTAATTGGTGTAACATCTATTAAAGATAGTGAAAATCTAGCTAGCAGACTTAAAGAAATAGGTTTAAAAAGTAAAACTTTAAATGCTTTACATGATGAAGAAGAAGCTCAAATTATCTCACAAGCAGGACAAAAAGGTTCTATTACAATTGCTACAAATATGGCTGGACGTGGAACAGATATTGATATAAGTGATGAAATAAATGCTCTAGGTGGACTTCATGTCGTTACTACGCAAAGAGATAAATCAAGAAGAATAGATTTACAGTTTTTTGGTAGATGTGCAAGACAAGGACAAAATGGTGTGGCAGTTGCATATTTAAGCTTGGATGATTTGATTATAAAACACTATTTGCCTTCTTGGTTAAGAGAATTCTTTATTAAAAATTTTAGTTCAAAGTTTACAAAAAAGATAGCTTGGCTATTTTATGTTTTTTATCAAAAAAAGATAGAAAAAGATATTTCAAATATTAGAAATAAAACACTTCTTCAAGAGTTTAACTTAAAAAACTCTATGTCTTACACTATGGATTAAATAATAAAAAACTAGCCTTTTACTTTTGATTATTTTTATAAAATAAAAAAGATACTTTTTTGATACTTTTTAATGTTAAAATCACGAGACTTAAAAAAGGCTAGCATTTTATGGAAAATAAAAAAATTCTTATTGTTACAAATGAAGAAGAACAAATAACTCTATTATCTAAATATTTTAAAGATACACTTTATGATTTTACTATTGCAAAAAGTGTTGGTATCGTACTTGATATGATAATTATTCAAAGGATATCTTTTGATTTGATACTAATAGATATAAACTTAGCTGAAAAAAATGATTTTGAACTTACTTCTTATTTAAAAAACTCAGAAAAAACAAAAAATATACCTATTATTTATATGTCTGAAAACAATGATAATGACATTATTACTAAAGCTTTTGAATCAGGTGGACAAGATTTAATTATTAAGCCTTTAAATAAAGTCGAACTATTAGCAAGAGTTTCAACTCATATAAAATTATCACATACACTAAATCAAAATATTATTTTGCTAGACCAATACAAAGCTGTAGTTGATGAAGGGGCTATTGTTTCTAAAACTGATAAAAGAGGTATTATTACTTATGTAAATAAGGCTTTTACTGAAATTAGTGGTTATAAAGAGAATGAACTTGTAGGAAAACCACATAATATAGTAAGAGATCCAAATATGCCTAAAGAAGCATTTAAGGACCTTTGGAAAACAGTTAAAAATAAAAAAGTTTGGAAGGGTGAAGTTTCAAATCTAAAGAAAAATGGTGAAGTTTATATAGTAAAAAGTACAGTGATGCCAATACTTGATGACAATGGTGAAGTAATAGAGTATATAAGTGTAAGGCATGATGTAAGTGATATATATAAACTGCAAAAAGAGATTGAAGAGACTCAAAAAGAGATTGTTTTTACAATGGGTGCAATTAGTGAAACAAGATCTAAGGAGACTGGAAATCATGTAAAAAGAGTTGCTGAATATTCAAGAGTTTTAGCAAAATATGTGGGATTAGAGCATAAACAAATACAGTTACTTGTAGATGCTTCACCTATGCATGATATAGGAAAAGTAGCCATTCCTGATAGTATTTTGAAAAAGCCTTCGAAACTTACAGATAAAGAGTTTGAAATTATGAGAACTCATGCAGAGTTAGGGTATAAAATGATGGCTCACTCAAATAGACCACTTTTAAAAACAGCTGCAATAATAGCTTTAGAACATCATGAAAGATGGGATGGAAAAGGTTATCCTAGACATTTAGCAAGAGATGAAATCTCAATTGAGGGAAGAATAACTGCTTTAGCAGATGTATTTGATGCCTTAGGCAGTAATAGATGTTACAAGGAAGCGTGGAGTGATGATAAAATCTTTGAGTTTTTAAAAGAGCAAAGAGCAAAGCAGTTTGATCCTCAATTAATAGATATCTTTTTTGAGCATTTAGATGAGTTTTTAGAAATTAGAGAACGATTAGAGGATGTTTGATAATTTGTTTTAATAAATAATTATATAAATATAAAACATATTAAAATATTATTTATTTCTAAACTTTCTATTTTTATAAATTTATAGAAATTATTTATACGATATACTTCTTCAAAAAATTGGAGAGTTTATGAAAATAATTTTTATGATATTTTTCTCATTTGCATTTATATATGCTAATAATACAATTGATTCTTTTACGAAATCAAAAAAACTTCTTAAGAAAATATATAAAGAACATCAGGTTACTTTTTATGCTTCTTGTAACTACAACTATAAAGATAAATCAAATATGATTGATAGAAATTCATGTGGATATACTCCTAGAAATGAATACACAAAAAAAGGTAAGTTGAATCAAAGAGCAAGAAGAATAGAGTGGGAGCATGTAATCCCTGCACAAAACTTTGGTAGACAATTTTCTTGTTGGTATGAAGGTGATTCACAGTGTGTAAAACAAAATGGAAAACCTTATAAAGGGAGAAAATGCTGTACGGCTGTAAATGAGAAATATAGATTTATGCAAGCAGATTTACACAATCTTGTACCTGCAATTGGGGAACTAAATGCAGATAGATCAAACTTTAGATTTTCTCAAATTGAAGGTGAGAGAAGATGGTATGGTGAGAATATAGATTTTGAAGTGGATTTTAAAAGAAGAGTAGTAGAGCCAAGAGATGAGATAAAAGGAAATATAGCAAGAACATATTTTTATTTTGAAAAGACATATGATATGAAAATTTCACCAAAAGATAAAAAGATATTAGAAGCTTGGGATAAGCTAGACCCAGTTGATAAGTGGGAAAGACAAAGAAACAAACTAATAGAAAAAATCCAAGGCAATAAAAACGAGTTCATTGATTAATATATAAATGAAGTCACTTTAGATATTATACGAAAAAATAGTCTTATTAATTAGCAGTAAATTCACAGGAGTTTAAAACAATATGCAAAGCATAACTCAATCAATACAAAATATAGTAGATGAAGAAACAATAACATACTCAGTTTTAAGTGGTATTCAAAAAAATGCCCAAAAAACTTTCAACAAAGTAACAATAAAAAAAGTAATCATTCAAAATGAAGAAAAATACCAATTTGAATACTTTTATGACAAAAATGTAGAACATAAAAACTTAAACAATGACGAAACAAAAGAAGAGTTATCTAAGCTTATTGAAACATATTTTAAACAAGCGCTTATTCATACAAGTTCTTGGGATTATCATATTTTAGTAAACAAAAAAGGTGAAGCTAAAATAAACAAAAAGCAAGCCACTAGAAAGTTTGAAGAAGTAAGTCATAATAGAAAGAAAAAGTATATTATAAACGAAGGTGAAAAATCAGCCTTTTTAATAGAACTTGGAATTATGACAAAAGAAGGAAAGGTTATCAAATCAAAATACGATAAGTTTAAACAAATAAATCGTTATTTAGAGTTGGTTTCTGATTGTATTCCTTATTTAGATAAAAACAAAACTATTAGAATTATTGATTTTGGTTGTGGAAAAGCATATCTAACTTTTGCTCTTTATGATTATTTAGTATTAAAGATGGGTTACAATGTAGAGATTGTAGGACTTGACTTAAAAGAAAATGTAATCAAGTTTTGTTCAAACCTAGCAAAAAAGTTAAACTATGATGATTTAAGATTTGAACAAGGTGATATAAAAGGTTTTAAGCAGTATGGTGAGATTGATATGGTTATTTCTCTTCATGCTTGTAATACTGCTACTGATGAAGCCTTAGCTCAAGCGGTAAGATGGGGTGCGAAGGTTATTTTAGCAGTTCCATGTTGTCAACATGAATTACTAAAGAAAATCAAAAATGAAAAAATGGCTCCTATTATGAAGTATGGAATCATCAAGGAAAAAGTAGCATCACTACTTACTGATGGTTTAAGAGCAAATGTTTTAGAGATTATGGGATATAGAACGCAAGTTTTAGAGTTTATAGATATGGAACATACTCCAAAAAACATAATGATTAGAGCTTTTTTTGAAGATACAAAAAATGTAAGTAAATTTGTAAATGAATACAAAGAGTTTAAAAACCAATGGCAAATCTCACCATATATAGAAAAAGCATTTGGTGAAAAGCTAATAAATAGACTAGAAAAACAATAAGTTTTAGGAGAGAGTATGGAAGAGCTTTGGCAACTTAAATTTACTGATAATATAAATCAAATGTTAAGAGTAAGAAATGATGTTGATATAAAAAATGAACTTAAAAATTTTACGCACCTAGTTACAATAAAGCATAAGTATCATGCAAGTGATGATATTATGTTTCCTGACCCTGCTTGTTTGGCTTTTTTTACTGCTTTTGAGCAAAATCATTTAAAAGCACTTGAAGAATCTAATAGTTTAAAATTAGTTGCTGTTGATATTCATGAAGGACTTATGCAGTATTTTCTTCTTTCAAATGATGCTATGAAAACTATAAATGATTCAATTTCATTTTTGAAATCAAACTCTTTATACTCTTGTGATTTTGAGATAGCTTTTGAGAAAAAAGATGAGCTTATAAGTAGTATGTATTAAGATATTATAGTTAATGAACTATAATATCTTTAACACCTTTAGGAATAACTTCCCCAATAATTGAAGCATAACCAAAGCTTAACTCTTCAAGCTCTTTTATATACTCAACTGCGTCTTCTTTTGGCATTGCTACAAGTAATCCACCTGATGTTTGTGCATCACAAAGTAGGGTTTTACAGTGTTGTGATAAACCACTCATATAAGATACCTTATCTTCTAAGTATTTCATATTTTTCTTTGTTCCACCTGGAACCACACCATCATTTGCTAAAGCTATAGCTTCTTCAACAACAGGCACACTAGAACACTCTATCATAAATGAAGTAGTTTCATTAACTGATTCTAAAGCATGACCTAATAATCCAAATCCAGTAATATCTGTACAAGAACTAACTCTATACTTTTTCATAATCTTTGAAGGAAGATAGTTAAGACTAGCCATAATATCTGCACACTTTCTAATAAGTGTTGGTTCTAATAAATCTCTTTTTATAGCAGTAGTTAAAATACCCATACCAATTGGTTTAGTAAGAACTAAAACATCACCAATTTTACCTGTATTATTTCTTGCTATTTCATTTGGATGTATCATTCCAGTAACTGAAAGTCCATAATACATCTCAGGAGATTCAATAGTATGTCCACCTAATAAAACTCCACCACACTCTTTTATTTTTTCATTTCCACCTCTAAGAATCTCTCCTAAAGCTTCGTATGATAGATTTGTTTTATCAAATCCTACAATATTTAATGCAGTTTTAACTTCTGCTCCCATTGCAAATACATCTGATAAAGAGTTAGCAGCAGCAATTTGTCCATAAATATATGGGTCATCAATTACAGGAGTAATAAAATCTAATGTTTGAACTATAGCTTGCTCATCATTTATTTGATAAACACTAGCATCTTCACTTGTATCAAAGCCAACTAAAATTCTGCTGTCATTTGGTTTTAAATTGCAAATTGTTTGTTTAAGATCCCCCGGACCCATCTTTGCAGCTCAACCAGCAGCTTTAACGAACTTAGTTAATTTATATTCATTGTTCATAAAACTCCTTTTTAAAACATATGATTTACACATTATTGTAATATAATATAAGTAAAATCTCGTATTTTACAGATTTTTGTTTTCAAAAGGACTTAAAAGGTAAAGCTAAATTTACTGTTTTGAAGATATTGATTAAACTATTTAAGTTTAAAGAATATAGAATAATTATATGTTTGTTTTTATATAACAAGGTAGAAAAATGAAAACACTTTTAAAACTAATAACTTTTATTATTTTATTCCAAGTTTTATTAACTGCACAAGAGAAAAAAGAGTTTAGTGTAGCCATAATCAAAGATTTAGTTCCTTATTCTTTTGTAAATAAAGATGGGAAACCAGATGGTATTTTCACTGATTATTGGAAGCTTTGGGCAAAAAAGCAAAATGTAAATATAAATTTTAAAGTCTATTCTTGGAGTGAGAGTTTAGAAGCTATTAAAAACAAAGAAGTAGATATTCACTCAGGACTTTTTCAAAATAAACAAAGAGAAGAGTATATCTCTTATCTTGATAAAATTTACCCATCTCAAGGTTATATTTATATCAAAAGAGACAAAAAGGAAGTTATTAAATCAATTGAAGATTTAAATAATCAAGAAATTAGTGTACTTAAATCTAGTTATTTTGAAGGCTACTTAAAAGAAAATAACCCTTTAATAAAATTAAATATCAATAAGAGTTTAGAACAACGATTTATAGATATAAAAAATTCAAAAGTTGACTATTTTATTGATGATGCTTTAGTTACTTGGTTTCAATTAGTAAGTTCTTTAGAACATAAAAACTTCATAACTTTAGAGAATTTCAAAATCAATAAATGGTTCTATAGTGGTATAAGAAAAGGTGATCAAACTTTAAAAGAGTTTGTTGAAAGTGGTATAAAAAAGATTTCATATGATGAGTTAGTTGAGCTTGAAAAAAAGTGGATTATTCAAGATGAATACAGATATTTTGAACAAAAAAAACAAATAGATTTACTTACTTTTGAAGAAAGACTTTGGCTTTTAAGAAATCAAGATATTAAATTTGCTGTTGTAAAAGATTGGGAGAACTACAGTATTTTAAATAAGTTTGGTGAAGTTGAAGGACTTCATATTGATTTACTTGATATCATAAATAAAAAGCTTAGAACAGATTTTAAATATAAAGCATATGATTCTTGGACAAGTGCATACAATAGTGTAAAAGAAGATAAAACTGAAGCTATTTTTGGTTTATCTTGGTCTAAAAGTAGGGAAGAGATTTTTAGTTTTTCTCCTTCCTATCATTATAGTCCATACTATATTGTAATTCATAAAGATGAAGATTCCATAAGAACTCTTGCTGATTTTAAAGATAAAAAAGTTGTTACATTAGAAAACTCAATTACAAATGAGATTATAAAAGAAGAAGTATCAAGTGTAAATATTGTAAATGCCCAATCGGTAGAAGATATTTTACAAAAATTGAGTAATAAAAAAGTTAAAGCTGCCATTCTTGAAAATGCGAAAGATTTAAACCTTAAAAAGTATGATTTAAAAATAGTAGCACCTGTTTATTCAAAATATGGAAAACTTCATATAGGAGTAAACAAAAGATATAGAATTTTAAATGCTATTTTAGAAAAAGCATTAAATTCAATCTCAACAACTCAACTACAAACTTTAAAAGATAAATGGCTTAAAAATGTAGTTGAATTTTCAAAAAAAGAGCAAGAATATATTCGAAATACTGATGTTTTAAAGGTTGGAGTTGAAAACTGGACTGCTATTAGTGAGTTTAAAAATGAGTATGAAATGCAAGGCATTGGTGCAAAGATTGTTCAAAAAGCTTTAGATGTTTCTGGTTTAAGATATGAACTAGTAAAGGGTGAGTGGAGTAATCTTTTAGAGAGTTTTAAAAAAGGTGAGATTGATATCCTTCCTACAAGTTTTTATACTGATGATAGGGCAACTTTTGGAGAGTTTTCAGATGGTTATATTTGGGTAAAAAACTTTTTATATGTAAGATATGATAATAGTGAGGTTAAATCATTTGAAGATTTAAAAGGAAAGAAGTTAGCTATTCAAAAGGGTTATGCAACTATAGATTTAGTAAAACAGAAGTTTCCAGAAATTCAAATAGTCGAAACTAAGAATTTAGAAGAATCAATAACTTTAGTATTAAATGGAACAGTTGATGCACTTTTTGAACTTCAAATCTCAGTTGAGAGTAAATTAAAAGAGTTTTTAGTTACAAACTTAAAACCTATCTCTCAAAATAGTATTAAAGCTCAGGAATTACATATTTTATCTATTTATGAAGATTATACTTTAGTTAATATCTTAAATAAATCATTAGCTTCTATAAGCCAAGATATAAAAAATGAGATAATCTCAAAATGGACAAAAAGTTTTGAAATAAAGAAAGATGTAAAAGTAGCTTTTGGTAAGGGAAGAGAACCTTATGTTATAAATAAAGGACAAGTTCAAGGTATAGAGTATGATTTAATAAGAGAGATTTTGTCTTTAAGTGATATTTCTATAAGTGAATCAAAAAATCTTTCTGTAGAAGAGTTAAATAAAGCTATGTCAAAAGATGATGAGTTTGATATTGCAGTAAATAGAAAACTAAAAGAGGATGATAATCTTTTCTATTCTGATTTATTTCTAAGTTTTGAAAATATAGTTGTATCTAAAAAGAGTAGATTTAAAGCTATAAGAAGTTTAGAAGAATTAAAAGATAAAAAAGTATTTGCTTTTCATACAGCACATAAATTTTTAGGTTCAAACTATAATAAAATACTACAACCTTCTACAAATAAAAACTACAAAGAAACTTCAAACCAACAAGAACAAGTAGAAGCATTACTTAACGATAAAGCAGACTTTATAATTTTAGATAAAAATATTTTTTCTTGGTATATAAATAAATTAGATAAAGCCCCTGAAGAGAAGTACAATATTGATTATGTTTTTCATAAAAAGAATCCTAGATATGTAGCTTTCAAAAATAAAGTATTAAGAGATATTTTTAATAAAAATTTAGAGATTGTTAAAAGTAATGGTACTTACGATAGTATTTTTCTAGATTATTCAAATGGTTTAATTAAAGCAAAAGTAAAAATAAACTCTTTAATAGCTGATATTGCTTCAAACTTTATATTTGTAGAGGAGTTAGATGGTTTAACAAAAGTTATGAATATTTTCTCTACTTTACCATATATTGAGAAAATAGAGGTTTTTGATAATTCTTCTAAACTTTTATACAAATCAAATAATAAACCTTTGGTAAAACATAGAGTTCAGAATAGTTATTATTATATAGTTAATGTACCTCAAAAAGTAGGGTTTATAAAAGTCTATTTTGATGATAATCTTTTAAAAGAGTATGAGAAAAAAGATGAGTTTATACCAAAGATATCATTATTTGAAAATCTTAAAACTATTGAGTATATTAAATCAATTTATAAAAAGTATAACTATTTAGACAAAGGTTTAAATCTAACAAAAGAAGAAAAAGATTTTATTAAAGAGAAAAAAACTATATATTTTTCTGAGATTGATTGGAGACCAATTACTTTAATTGAAGATAATAAATTTAGTGGTTTAACAAAAGATTATTTAGAAATTATTGAAAAAAATACAGGTTTAAATATAGAGTTTAAAAAATATAAAGATTGGGATGAGGTTGTAGAGGCATTTGAGAAAAGAGAAATTGATATTATTCCTGCTTTAGGAGATATTGCATTTTCTATTAAAAACTCATTTGTTACAAATAGTATGGCAGATTTTAAATACGCTATTGTTACAAATAAAGAGGGTAGATTTCTTGATGGTCTAAAAGATTTAAAAGGTAAAAAAGTAGCTCTTCCTAAAAACTTCAGTTCTTATGCTTTAATAAAAGATAGATACCCAAATGTAAAAATAATAGAAACAAAATCAATTGATGAGTCTTTAAGTTTAGTTTCAAAAGGTGAAGCTGATGCTTTTGTAGGACATAGTGCAGTTGTTGTTTACAAATTACAAAATAGTTTTCCAGATTTAAAAGTATCAGGTTTAAGTGAAGAGAGATTTAGCCACTATATTTTAGTTCAAGATAAATACCCTCAGTTATTAAGTATTTTAAATAAATCAATATTTCATATAACACCAAATCAAAAATATGAGATAAAAAACAAATGGATAAAATCAGACATTAAAACAGAAATAGATTATGAGCTTTTATATAAAGTAATTGCAGGCTTTTCTATAATTTTGATTATTGTATTGATTTTTACAAAAAAACTTTCAAATACAAAAAAAGAATTACTCGAAAAATCAAAAGATTTAGAAGAACAAAGAAATGTATTTAGGACTTTATTTAATGACTCAAGTGATGGTTTATCTCTAATAAAAGCAGGAAGATTTGTAGAGTGTAATGATGCTGTTTTAAGAATGTTGAATTATAAAACAAAAGATGAGTTTTTAAATTTAAAGCCTCATGAGTTATCACCACAATTCCAACCAGATGGTATGAAATCAGAAGATAAAGCTGTTCTTTTAATAGAAGAGTGTATTCAAAAAGGTAATATTAGATTTGAGTGGGTACATAAAAAATCTAATGGACAAAACTTTTGGGTTGAAGTACTTCTTACAAAACTTATATTAAATCATGAAGAGGTTATTCATGTTGTTTGGCGAGATATTGAAGATAAAAAGCTATTAGAAGAGCAAAACCTAAAAAGAACAATGGAGCTTGAAGACACAAATATTGAATTAGAACTATCAATTGAAAATTTAAAAAGAACTCAAACCCAATTAATAGAATCAGAAAAAATGGCAAGTTTAGGTGGTTTAGTTGCTGGTGTTGCTCATGAGATTAATACTCCTATTGGTGTTGCATATACAGGAAGTACACACTTTAAAGAGATTACTTTAAATCTTAAAAAGCTATATGAAGAAGAGAAAATGAGTGAAGAATCTTTTGAAGAGTATTTAAACACATCTATAGAGTTATCAACACTTATAAATACAAATATTAAAAGAGCAGCTAATTTAGTAAAAAGTTTTAAACAAGTTGCAGTTGACCAAACAAGTGAAGAAAGAAGAGTATTTAATATGCAGAAATATCTAGAAGAAATACTCTCTTCAATTCATAGTGTTACTAAAAAAACTAATCTGGATTTTAAAATAGTATGTGAAAATAATTTAGAGATTAATAGTTATCCAGGAGCTATTTCTCAGATAGTTACAAACTTAATAATGAATTCAATAATTCATGGTTATGAACCAAAACAAAAAGGTCTTGTTTCAATTGAAGTAAATAAAGAAGAAGATAGTATAAAGCTTATATATAAAGATGATGGAAAAGGTATTCCAAGTGAAAATCTACCTAAAATATTTGACCCTTTCTTTACAACAAATAGAGAAAAAGGTGGAAGTGGATTAGGCTTAAATATCATTTATAATATTGTTACAAGTAAATTAAATGGAAAGATAAATTGTCAAAATAATAAAAATGGAGTAGAGTTTATTATAGTTTTTAAAGTATAATAAATTCAATAGGATTTAAATATGGGAAAATTGAATTTTTATAAACCAAAAGATAAAGAGAATGAAGTTTTAGAAACATGGAAAATACTAATATCTGATGATGAATTAGATGTACATACTTTAACTAAAACAGTTTTAAAAAACTTTGTATATAAAAATAAAAAATTAGAGTTTATAAGTACTTTTAGTGGGGAAGAAACAATTGAAGTTGTAAAAAACAATGATGATATTGTTTTATTACTTCTTGATGTAATCATGGAGAGTGATGATGCAGGACTGCAAGTTGTAAAAACCATAAGAGAAGAATTAAATAACCATGATTTACAAATAGTTTTAAGAACAGGACAAGCAGGTTTAGTTCCTGAGAGTGAAGTTGTTATGGACTATGCTATTAATGACTATAAAGAAAAAACAGAACTTACTTCAAAAAAATTAATCACGACAATTATTACAGCTATTAGATCTTATGAAACAATTAAAGCTTTACATAAAAGTAATGAAGATGTTAAAAAACTAAACTATGATTTAAATGGAATATTAGAATCATTTGATAAATATGTAATTGCATCAAGAGCAGATAAAAATGGAAAAATCATATATGTAAGTGAAGCTTTTTGTAAATTAAGTGGCTATAGAAAAGATGAACTTTTAGGAAATAATCACAATATTTTAAAAGATATTTTTACACCAAAAGAGATTTATGATGACTTATGGGGCACAATAACTTCAAATAAAGTTTGGAAAGGTCAAATAAGAAATAAGAAGAAAAGTGGTGAGTATTATTGGCTTAAAACTGTAATAAGCCCAGAATATGATGTAAATGGAAACTTTGTATGTTATACAGCTATTTCTCAAAATATTACTGCTCAAAAAGAAGTTGAAAAAGCAAATGTTGAAATTGAACAGTTAAATGAAGACATAATTGAAACACAAAGAGAGGTTGTATTTAGATTAGGTGCAATTGCAGAAGCAAGAGATAAAGAGACAGGTATGCATGTAAAAAGAGTAGCAGAATACTCTAAACTTTTAGCTATATATTATGGACTTCCTGTAAGTGAAGCTGAAATAGTAAAAATGGCAAGTCCAATGCATGATATTGGTAAAGTTGCAATACCAGATGAAATTTTAAAGAAACCAGGAAGATATACTCCTGAAGAGTTTGAAATTATGAAAACCCATGCTCAAATTGGTTATGATATGTTAAAATCTTCAAATAAACCAATTTTAAAAGCAGCAGCTATTATTGCACATCAACATCAAGAAAAATATGATGGTTCAGGTTATCCACAAGGTTTAAGTGGTGAAGATATTCATATTTATGGAAGAATTACTGCTATTGCTGATGTATTTGATGCCCTTGGAAGTGATAGGGTTTATAAAAAAGCTTGGGATGATGAGAGAATTTTTAATCTTTTTAAAGAAGAAAGAGGTAAGCACTTTGATCCTATTTTAATAGATTTATTCTTTAAAAATTTAGATAACTTTTTGGCAATTAGGGACAAGTTTAAGGATGTATAGTAAAATGGTAAAGTTTTTTTTACTTTTTCTTAAGTTTTATTTTATACAAGATATTATAGTATTTCGACATAAATTAGCATACAGACCTAAGGTTTAGGTTGGACATAAAGTATAATTTACTATCTTTATTTCTTCATTAATGCTTCAACATATTGAGGTTTTTTTATGAAAAAAATTCTTTTTTCAGTTGCTGTTTTAGCAACAACACTATTTTCACAAACGTTTACGTTTACGGCAATTCCTGATCAGGATGAAACAAAGTTAAAAGAGAGATTCTCTAAATTAGCTACTTACTTATCAAAAGAGTTAAATGTTGATGTAAAGTTTGTTCCAGTTAAGTCTTATGCAGCATCTATTGCAGCTTTCAGAAATAATCAAGTTCAATTAGCTTGGTTTGGTGGTTTATCAGGTGTTAAAGCTAGACTTTTAGTTAAAGATTCACAAGCAATCGCACAAGGTGTTGAAGATCCAAACTTCCACTCTTACATTATTGCTCATACAAGTACTGGTTTAGACAAGTCTGATAACTTATCTAAAGATATTGCTGGTAAAACTTTTACTTTTGGTTCTAAAGGTTCTACTTCAGGTAGATTAATGCCAGAATATTTTATCAGACAAACTTTTGATAAGTCTCCAAATGAAGTATTTAAAAAAGTTGGATTCTCTGGAAATCACTCTAAAACTATTTCATTAGTTCAAAGTGGTGCTTATGAAGTTGGTGCTGTTAACTTCAAAGTATGGGATAGAGAGTTAAAAGCTGGAAATATTGATACTTCAAAAGTAAAAGTTATCTATAAAACTCCTGCATACCCAGACTACAACTTCACAATTAGAGCTGATGTTGATAAAAACTATGGTGAAGGATTTACTAAGAGAGTTCAAGATGCATTATTAAAATTAGAAGACAAAGCTATTTTAGATGCATTCCCAAGAGCTAAGTTTATCAAAGCTGAAAACAAAGACTTCCAACCTGTATTAGATACAGCAAGAAAAATTGGATTAGTTGACTAATGATTTTTAATTTAGAAAATGAAACAATCTCTTATGAGAATAAAAAAGTTTTAGATTCTATTAACTTATCAATAAAGAAGGGCGAAAAAATTGCTCTTCTTGGTAAGAGTGGAAGTGGTAAATCTACACTTTTAAAAAGATTGTATGAACTAAAAAGTGATGAGGTTTCATATTTACCTCAGGATTTAGGACTTGTAAATAACCTAAGTGCATATCATAATATCTACACAGCAAGATTAGAGCAAAAATCAACTATTTATAATTTAATCAATTTAATTAGACCTTTTAAACAAAATATGGATGAAATAACTAAGATTTTGAAAGAGCTTGAAACAGAAGATAAGCTTTTAATTAAGTCTTTAAATTTATCTGGTGGACAAAGACAAAGAGTTGCAATTGCAAAATCAATTTATTCTCAAAAGAAAGTTTTACTTGCAGATGAACCTATTTCTGCTTTAGATGAGTATATTTGTAAAAAATCAATTGCTTTACTACATAAGTCTTTTGAAACAATAGTTTGTGCTATTCATGATGTAAAAATTGCTATTGAATCTTTTGATAGAGTAATTGGTATAAAAAATGGTCAAATTGTTTTAGATAAACTATCAATTGATATTGATAGTGAAGATACGAAAAAACTATACTATGTTGCCCAATAAAATCTCAAAAGAGCTAAATGTAAGTTTAATCTTCTTTGGTATCTTTTTTATCTCACTATTTTTTGCTGATTTACAAATAAGTGCATATGAACCTTTCTTGGAGTTTTCAAAGTTTATTGTAGCTATTAAAGATATGAATTTTTCATCTTATGATTTACTTTTAGATGCTTCACTTCAAACTATATATATTGCCACTATTTCAATAGTTTTATCAGCAGTAATTGGTTTTATTTTAAGTTTTTATTTCAAGTTTTTAGCAGTAAGAGTTTTTCTATCATATATTAGAGCTATTCATGAAATTTTTTGGGCATTAATCTTCTTACAAATATTTGGATTAAATACTATTACAGCAATTTTAGCGATTGTTTTACCTTATAGTGCAATACTTGCAAAGGTTTATTTTGAGATACTTGAAGAGTATGATAGTTTTGATAATAGAACTATTTCAAGTAAAGTATCAAAGGTTTGTTTATTCTTTTATACAAAGCTTCCAAATGCTATGCCACATCTAATCTCATATACATTATATAGATTTGAGTGTGCTATGAAATCTTCGGCTATTTTAGGTTTTGTAGGTATTACAACACTAGGTTATTACTTAAGTTCTTCATTTAATCAAGGTTATTATAATGAAGTATGGCTAATGCTTATAATCTTCTATATTTTAATAGCAACAATCAAATTTTGGTTTAATAAATTTACTATAATTCCATTATTTATATTTTCACTTATAAAAATGCCAATGTCTGTATCTTCATTTTCTTATGATAATTTTATTAGGTTTTTTACAAGTGATATTATTCCAAGTCCTATTAAAAATGATTACACTTTTATGGAAGGAATAAATTGGTTTTATAAAATTTTAGTAAATGAAGTAGTTCCAGGGGTGTTTAATACTGTTGTTTTAACTCAAATATCTTTAGTAGCAACTGCTATACTAGCTTTAGTTTTATTCCCTTTGATTTCATATAAGTTTGTAGGAAAGACTGGAAGATTTTTCTCTCATATACTTTTAGTAGTTTTAAGGTCAACTCCTGAGTATATTTTGGCCTTCTTATTTTTATCAATATTTGGAGCTTCAATGTTACCAGCAGTACTAGCATTAATGCTTCATAATGGAGCAATTATTGCATTTATAATTGGTAAGCAATCAAATGAGATGGAATATGTATTAGATAAGTCAACACACTTAAATCTATATGCTTATGAAGTTTTACCAAAACTTTATAGTTCATTTTTAGCTTTTCTTTTTTACAGATGGGAAGTAATAATGAGAGAGTCAGCTATCCTTGGTATTTTAGGAATAGCTACTTTAGGTTTTTATATTGATTCTGCTATTGCTGATATTAGATTAGATAAAGTTGTAATACTTTTATTCTTTACAGCACTTTTAAATATCTCTATTGATTTAATTTCAAAGAAAGTAAGAGATTATTTAAGAGCAGATGAAAAACTAATAGGATGTGGCTGCGACTTAAAGTAGCACATCCTTTCTTATAAGTTCTTGTTGAACAACTTCTAGGGTTTGAAGATTTAAAGCTGTAAGTTTACCACCATAAACACAAGAAGTATCTATACAAATATAGTTGTGTTTTTTTACTATTTCTTTTGAAGATTCATGTCCATAAATATTTATATAATCATATGTCTTCCAGTTCTTTTCCCAGTCCCAATCCCATTCTTCTTTATCTGAAACTCTATTTGTCATCATGGCATGTCTTTTTGATTTATCGTCTTTTCTTTTGAAGTAGGGCATACAAAAAGCATGAGTGATAAAATATTTTTTGATGATTAAGTATTGAGGTAAAGTTTTAATCCATTTTAAATGCTCTTTAAGAAGGCTTAGATTCTCTTTATAGTTTTCAATAGTTTCAACCCCGCCCATATACTCTTTAGTATTCCATCTAACCTTAGCACCATTTAAACAAGCTTCAATATTATCTAAAAGATAGAAATCATGATTTCCTAAAATACAAGGATAGTTATTGCTCTTTACAAACTCAATTACCTCTTTTGAGTAAAGACCTCTATCACATAAGTCACCTAGGAAGATTAGTTTTGCATTTGAAGGAAGCTTTTTTAATAAAGCCATTAAGGTATGGTAACACCCATGTACATCTGAAATGACATAGGTATTTTGTAAATCACTGTTTAGCATTAGATATGCTCTAAAGCAGACTCATTAAATCTATATGTTTTATGTTGAACTTTAACTAAAATGTTCTTTTCTGCTAGCTCTTTAAAAAGTTTTATAAGTGTTGGTTTTGAGATTGAAATCTCTTCCATAATATCACTATATGAAGCTGTAAAGTGATTTTCATTGTCTAAATTGTTTATTATAAACTTTACAATATCAACTTGTTTACTATCTGTAATAGCTGAGATTGTTCTAATAACATTTGAGTTTTTTTGAATCTCTTTTTTTTGTACAATTGGAAGTAAAACATCATGTAAACTATTTAATAACTCTTTAATATTTATAGGTTTAACTATATAGTTTTCTACTTTTAACTTAATAGCTTCAAGTAGATATTTTGTATCTGTATGAGCAGTTGTAAGAATAGTTGGGATATTTATATTTTTTTGTTTAATATGTTTTAAAAAATCAATTCCATTTTCATCTTCTAGTAAAATATCAGAGATAATTACATCAACTTTTTTATTTAAAAGTATATCCATAGCTTCTTTTGAAGTTTTAACAGGATAGATATTATTAACAAAATCTTCTAAAACATCTTTTGTATGCTTTAGCAAATTTACATCATCTTCTAAATATAAAATATTAAATTGTTGCAATATATTTAAATCTCTATTATTCATTCATAGCCTCTTTATCTTTTGAAATTGGTATTTTTATTGTAAATAATGAACATTTATAGTTTTCATCACTATTTGGTTTTATCTTATGTACAATACTTTTATACGAAATAGACCCATTCATGTGTTTTTCAATAATCTGTTTTGACATATATAAACCAATACCAGTTCCTGCACTTTTGTATTTAGTTGTATAGTAAGGTTCAAAGATTTTAGGAATTATCTCTTCGTTAATTCCTCCACCATTATCTATAAGATTTACAACAACATTATGCTTATATTTATTTACAATTATTTTTATAATTCTATCATTTTTATCAACAGTACTACATAAAGCATCTTTTGAGTTAGAAATAATATTTAAAAATACATGTGAAAGTTCATTATAAAAAGTATTTAACTCTACATTTTGTTTGATTTCTAGTTTTATTTGAATACTTTGTTTTTCTAAAGAGTATTTTGAAAGTTCAATTGAATGTTCAATACAATCTTTAATTAAAAATTTACTTCTTTGTTTATTTGGACTAAAGAAGTTTTTGAAGTCATCTAAAGTTTGAGACATATTATTTGCTAAGAGCAAAGCATCATTTACTTTCTCATCAATAAATGTATCTGTTAGTTTTCCCATTAGCATTTTAGTTTGGAAACTTTGAATTATCATAGTAATAGAGCCTAAAGGTTGTCTCCATTGATGAGCAATATTATTAAGCATTTCTCCTAAACTTGCAAGTCTTGCTTGTTGGAACATGATAATATCTTTTTTTCTATTTTGTGCAACTTCTTTTGAAACTTTTACTTCTAAATAAGCATTTAATTCTTTTAACTCTTTTGTTTTTTCTTCAACTTTTTGTTCCAAAGAGTTATGAAGTATTTTAAAGTTATTTATAATATAAACTGACAAAATAATAGAGAATAAAAATACTAGAATAATTGAAATAATAGAGAAAAACATGATTATGTTAAAAATCTTTTGAGTGTTTCTTTTTTCATTTATAGCTAAAGATAAATCATAGTTAATTAAACTTGTAATATAAATAGAGATTGCATTAATCTCAAGATTTAAATCTGCATAATCATAATCGATTTTATTTTCAATCATATAGTTCAAATCATTTTTGATTTTAGACATCTTTTTATCAACATTTCTCATGATATTCTTTTTTAGAACTTCATTCTCAAAATAGTTCTCTTCATTTATAAAAAACTTTTTAATAAAAGAGATAATATAAAATCTATCACCTTTATTATCTAATTCTTCTTTGTATGACTGCCAGTTTTTATTTATAAGTTGTTGTGCTAAAAGTAGTACATCTTGAGCTTGATTTAAACTAAGCTCACCATTCTCCAAGTCTTTTATAGTTGCTTGAATATTTACATTATAGGTATCTTTGATATTTTCAAGTTTAATTAAACTTTTTGTTCTTTTATCAAAAAGTACATCAAAATCTTGCTTAATTGTAAAGGTAGATATTTGTGATAAAATTACAATACAAATCATTCCTCCAGCAATAATAAATACTAGAAAAGATGTTTTATACTTAAAACTAAGATTATCAAAATATGCAATAATTTTTTTTAGTCTTTTATCTACCATTTTATCTCTCTAAATTTTTCATCACTATATTCAAATAAATAAGTTTTATTAAATAGTTGAGAATTTCTATATTTTAAATGTAAACCTTTTAGTAAATCAGGTGGAGTAGTTTTTAAAGTATGAATTAGCTTCTCTCTTGTCACATCTCCTTTGATTCTTGAAATTGCATTTACTAAAATCTTTGATGCCATAAATGCTTCTAGTGAAATAAATCCTAACTCTTTATTTGGATAATATTTTTGCATAAGTGTTTGATACTCTTTTATTACAGGAATTTTATTATCTAAATAGTTAGGAACTACTTGAGAGAAAATAAGGTTTTTAGTACTTGTATTTAAAGTATCAAGTTTTTTTATCATTGCATTAGCATCACCAAAAGAGATATTACAAAAGATTGCATCTTTTAGATTCTCATTTTGTTTGGCTTTTTTAATAAATAAGGCATTTGTTTTATAAGCACCAACCATAACAATAGCTTGAGGATGTGCATCTTTGATTTCATTAAAAGCATGATTAATTGATAAGGTATTTCTTTTGTACGAGCCTTCTGCAACTAAAGGAAGTTTTCTTTTTTCTAAAGCTTGTAAAAGTGAGATATATCCTTCTTCTCCATAATCATCATTTTGGTAAAAAACAGCAATTCTATCAAACTTCTTTTCTTCATGTAAGTAACTTACAATTTTCTCTATTTCTTGTTTGTAAGAACTTCTAAAATTTACAAAATTTTCATCTTTTGTATCTCTTAAAAAAGAAGCACCTGTAAAGGCACCAAAAAAAGGTATATCTTCATCATGTATAATTGGTAAGATATTTTTAACTGTAGGCGTTCCAACAAAACCAAAAAGTGCATATACTTTTTCATTAAATATTAGTTTACTAACATTTTCTATAGTAAGTTCAGGTTCATATTTATCATCATAAATTAAAAGTTCGATTTTTTTATTTTTTAAAATATTGTTGTCATTTACATAATTAAAGTATGAGTTTACACCTTGACTTACAGACTCACCCCATGTTTTAATAATTCCTGTCTGAGGTACAGACATTCCAATTTTTATAGTGTTGCTTGGGAAAATCTCATCTTTAAAATAGATATAAATAATTATAAATATAAATAGTAAAATAGGTAATCTTTTTATCATATGTAAGTTTACAAAAATAAGAGGAAAATATAGCTTTAATAGGCTACAATATAAAACTTTTCTAGTTTTGCAAAAACTAGATAGTCCTTATAAGTAACACTGTCTAAAGTATAGGTAAAATATTTTTTAATATTTAAGCTATCTTTAAAAATATGCTAATAGAATTAGGTAAAATATTTTTTACCATTGATAAGGGCATAGGCTATGCAAGAATTTATTTATTACAACCCAAAGGGTTTAGATTTCCCTGTTAGTGAAGAGATACTAGTATCTACTAACCTAGATGAAATAAAAGAAAAAAGTTTTTTAATCTCAAATACATCAGAAGTAAATGCTGAAGTAAATGCAGACGAAATCGATTTTTATATCAAAAATACAAAAGATTCAATGGCAGCACAAATTGAAAATGTTTATAAATTATATGAAATTGCTGCTAATAAATATGATTTTGCTCAAGATATATCTTACTCACAAGAAGTTACAAATCAACTATTACTTGTTGCAAATACAAAAGAAGATTACGAAAAGTTCGTAGCCTGTATCAAGCCTGAAGATTTTGAACTATTTTTTATCCAAGAAAATATTATCAAATCTATTTCAGGCCATATTGGAAACTTAAGTGTAATTGTTGATGATGAAGGTAAAGACGTAACTTTAAATGTTTCTCAAATCGTTTGGTATGATGCAAAAGAAGAAGGAATCAAACAAAGTGGTTGTTTTGATCCAAGAGAATCAAGTGAAGAAGAAGTTGTATCTTTATTAAAAGAGAATATCAACTCATATTCATACAAAAAATTCACAACATATGATAAAACAATCTGTCAATATAATGAAAGAAGAGAAGTAATTTGTTCTAAATGTGAAGAAGTATGTCCAAGTGTAGCAATTACAAAAGATGATACTAAAAAAGTTTTATCATTCTCTCAAATAGATTGTCATGGATGTGGTGGTTGTATTTCAGTTTGTCCTAGTGGGGCATTGGATTATGCACCATCAAATAGAGAATCTTTATTTGAAATGAGTAAGTTCTTTGAAGAAACACACCCTTTAATTACTCCTCAAAAAATGAATATTAAAAATTTAGAAGTTGATTTAAAAGAGGGTGTTTTACCTTTTGCTATTGAGGGAGAGAAGTTTTTAGATGAATCTGCTTTCTTAACATTAGCACAAATATCTGGTTCTCAATTAGTGTTTTATACTGACTTTATTTCAAAAGGAAGTGGTGATGCTATTAGAATTGTAAATGATATTTATCAAAAGAAGTATGGTAAAGACGCAATTATCGTAGCAATGAATGAAGAAGAGTTAATTCAAGCTTTAGAAGAAGTTTCATTTATTGAAGGTTCATCATTTAACTTTAATCAAGAAGGACTTAAAAAAAGAGAGATTTTCTCACACAGACTTCAAAAATTAGTAGGTGAAGATGATTTAGGAGAAGTTAAAACAGGAGAACATATTCATTATGGACTTGTAAAAGTAAATGAAGATAAATGTACTTTATGTTTAGTTTGTGTTGGAGCTTGTAATGTAGATGCACTTCAAGCAGATGCAAGTGATAACACTCTTAGAATTAATCCATCTTTATGTACTTCATGTGGTTATTGTGAAGTTTCATGTCCTGAAAGTGATTGTTTAGAGATTGAAAGAGATGTAATTAAACTTCAACCAATGTGGTTTAAAGAGAATGTTTTAGCACAAGATGAACTTTTTGCATGTGTAGAGTGTGGAAAAGAGTTTGCAACTAAAAAATCAGTTGAAAAAATTGCAGCTATTATGGGACCAGTTTTTGCAAGTGACCCAGTAAAAGAAAGATCTTTATACTGTTGTGCAGAATGTAAACCTAAAATTATGATGCAAAACTATTTTGATCAAAAGAAAAAAGGAATGGAAAATGCAAGATAATCAAGCAATAAACAAAGCAAGAGCTCTATACTACAATCTTTTTGCGAACTTTTTTGTTCCGCCAGAAAATTTAGAAAACTATTTAGAGTTAGTTAAATTAGTTGATGTATTAAAAGCAAGTCCATTAGATGTAACATCAGGAAAAGCTTTAGAAGCTATTTCTTCATCTTTAGATAAATCATCTAATGTTGCATTACTTCAAGAGTTTGACGATATTTTTCATAACCCTATTAGTAAAAAAATAAGAACAACTGCTTCTTATTATGATGAGGGTGTTGAGTCTGGTAAAAAAAGAGTTGAGATGATTAACTTTGTTGCTAAAACAAAATTAAGAAGAGATGAAAAAAACTTTTACGAGTATGAAGATTCAGTAGGGTTTATTTTTACTTTAATGGCTCAACTAACTGACTTAATATCTCAGGGTGAAAAAGAGTATGAAAACACAGTTCATTGTATTTTTTCATCAATTTTAAATGATTTTATTGATGAATTTGCAAAAGAGTTATATGAGCATGAAAGTGCTTTTATTTATAAAGAATTAATGGTAGTTCTTCACTCTTACATTGAGTTTGAAAGACTATTCTTAGAAGTTTCAAAACCTGCACCAAAAGAGAAAATTAAAAAAGTTGAATCTTGTGATGTTGAAGAGATTTCTGAAGAAGAAAGAGAAAGAAGAGAAAGAAATAAAGCATTAAGAGCATTAGGTCCAAAAGAAGAAGTTAAACCTAGTGATATTGCTTATGATGTAGAGGAAGATATTTAGTAAAAGGTTAGCCTTTTACTAAAGAGATTTTATAAAGATAGCTAAGCTGTTTTTATAAAGTCTCTTGATTTTAGGGGCTTAATTTCTATAAGGAGGTCAGTCATGGAACAAAGCAGAAGAGAATTCGCTAAGAAAACTGCAATTGTTACAGCTGGAGTAGCAGTAGCTGCGGGAACTAGCGTATTGGCTGCTACTGGTGAATCATCTGTTCAAGATGATACAAATAATGGTGTTGTTAAGGGATCTTCTAGAAAAAAAGAGATTCTTTACAGAAAATCTGCGGCTTGGGAAGAGTACTACAAGAACGCAAAATAACAATAATTTAAAAGAGTAGGAGAGGCGTATGTCAGCAAATACATATGAATCTTTGAATGCAAAAGTAGGTAGAAGATCATTTATGAAAATGGCTGCTGTTGCTACTGCATTTGGAGTAACTTCATCTTTTGCTAGTACTACTGCTACAAGAAAAGCTACTGAGGAAGAGATTAAAAATCCATTCCCTGGTTCAAAAATGGTTAAATCTATTTGTACAGCTTGTTCTGTAGGTTGTGGTGTTATGGCAGAAGTGCAAAATGGTGTTTGGGTAAGACAAGAAGTTGCTACAGATCACCCTGTATCACTTGGAGGTCACTGTTGTAAAGGTGCCGATATGATTGATATGGTTAGATCTGAAGTTAGACTTAAGCACCCAATGGTAAAAAGAGGTGGAAAATGGCAAAGAATTTCTTGGGATGAAGCTTTAGATAATATTTCTAAAAAGCTTGAATCTTTAAGACAAACAGACGGGCCAGATTCAACAATGTTTTTAGGATCAGCGAAATTTAATACTGAGCAATCATATTACTTTAGAAAATTCGCTGCAATGTTTGGAACTAATAATATAGATCACCAAGCTAGAATTTGACATAGCTCAACAGTTGCCGGGGTGGCAAACACATGGGGTTATGGTGCTATGACAAATTCTTTAGGGGATATTCAAAACTCTAAGGCGATCATTATTTTTGGTGCGAATCCAGCGGTTAATCACCCAGTAGGATTCCAACATTTCTTAAAAGCGAAAGAAAGAAATAACGCAAAAATAATAGTTGTAGATCCAAGATATACAAAAACTGCTGCAAAAGCAGACTATTTTGCACAAATTAGACCAGGTACTGATATTCCATTTATGTATGGAATGTTAAATATTATCTTTGAAAATGGATGGGAAGATAAATCATTCATTAAAGATAGAGTATATGGTATGGAAGATATTAGAAAAGAGGCTAAAAACTGGCCAGTTGAAAGAGTTGCTGATGTAACAGGTGTAGACGCTGATTTAATTGTACAAATTACAAAGCACTATGCTCAAAATACACCAGGAACACTTGTATGGGCTATGGGATTAACTCAACATAATAATGGTTCTTCTAATACAAGAATTGCTCCAATCGTTCAATTAGCTCTTGGAAACATGGGTATTGAAGGTGGTGGAACAAACATCTTAAGAGGTCACGATAACGTTCAAGGTGCAACTGATATGTGTTGTTTATCACACACATTACCAGGATACTATGGATTAAGTGATGGTTCATGGAAATATTTCGCAAAAATGTGGAATGTTGATTATGAATGGTTAAAAGGTAGATTTAAATCTCCTGAGTGGATGAATAAAAATGGTTTCACACTTGCTAGATGGTGGGCTGGAGTTCTTGGAGGTAATCCAGGAGAAGATGCAATTCACAATGCAGGTACAAACTTAAAAGCTTTATTTGTAATGGCAAATGGTATTACATCTACAGCACAACAAAAGAAAGTAAAAGAAGCTTTAGATAATTTAGAGCTAGCTGTATTCGTTGATCCTTTCGTAAATGAGGGTGCAATTATTACAGATAAGCAAGATGATGTTTATATTTTACCAGGTGCAACTCAGTTTGAAACTAGTGGTTCTGTAACTGCTACAAACAGATCAGCACAATGGAGAGATAAGATTATTGAGCCTATGTATGAGTCTAAAACTGACCATGATATTATTTTTGAATTAGCTAAGAGACTTGGATTCTATAAAGAATTAACAGCAGGTATGTTAGTTAGAGAAAATAAAACAGAATTTAAATGGCCAGAAGATTGTACAGATGAAATTGCTAGAACAATTAAAACTATTGGTTTAACAGGTTGGACGGCAGAAAGACTTAAAAAACACCAAAAGAATTGGCATATGTTTGATGAAGTAACAATGAGAGGTTACGGTGAAATGGCTGGCGAGTATTATGGTTTACCATGGCCTTGTTGGACAGAAGATCATTGTGGGTCTCCATTATTATACAACATCAACAGAAGTGTTAAAGAAGGTGGTATGGGGTTCAGAAATAGATTTGGTTTAGAACATGATGGACATGATTTACTTGCAGGTAAAGGTTCAGCTCCAAAAGATTCAGCAAATCCAGATGGTTACCCAGAAATCACTAGAGATAATATTGAAAAAGTTCTAGGAATTAAGTTAACTGAAGAAGAGAAAAAGAAAATTGGTAAAAACTGGAAAGTTGATACTTCAAATATTATTGCTGAAAAATGTATGGAAAGAGGAATTGCTCCTTATGGAAATGCAAAAGCAAGAGCAAAAGTATGGACATTTGCAGACCCAATTCCTTTACATAGAGAGCCATTACACTCTCCAAGAACTGATTTAGTTAAGAAATATCCATCATTTGCTGATAAGAAGAATCACTATAGAGTTGACACTAGATATGTTTCTGAACAAACAGCACAAGATTGGGCAAAAGACTTCCCTGTAAACTTAGTTACTGGAAGACTTGTAAATATGAATGGTGCTGGTATTGAAAATAGAGCATCTAAATATCTAGCGAAATTAACTCCTGAAATGTTCTGTGATATTCATCCAGATTTAGCAGGAAGACATGGTATTAGAGACGGGGCTATGATGTGGATTCACTCACCTCAAGGAACTAAGATTAAAGTTAAAGCTAAATATTCATTTAGTGTATCTGAGGATAGAGTATTCTTACCATTCCACTTTGCTGGTGTAATGGAAGGTGTAGATTATACTCACAATTTCCCAGATGGTACAAAACCTTTTGCGTGGGGTGAAAGTGCAAATACTGTAACTAACTATGGTTACGATATTGTTACTCAAATTCCTGAAACAAAAGGTGGTTTATGTAGAATTGAAAGAGCGTAGGGAGAAGCAACATGAGTAGTAATAACGTAGATTTTTCAAGAATGAAGTTTTACTGTGATGAGAACAGATGTATCCATTGTGATGGTTGTTCTGTTGCTTGTGCTGAAGCTCACGAGTTACCAGTAGAGATTTCTAGAAGAAAAGTAATAACAGTAAACGAAGGTAAGCAAGGAGAGGAATTTTCTCTTTCTGTAGCTTGTATGCACTGTACAGATGCACCTTGTGAGCAAGTATGTCCAGTTGATTGTTTCTATATCAGAGAAGACGGAATTGTTTTACATGATAAAGATAAATGTATCGGTTGTTCATATTGTTTATATGCTTGTCCATTTGGAGCTCCTCAGTTCCCTAAAGACGGAGCATTTGGAACAAAAGGTGTTATGGATAAATGTACAATGTGTGCTGGTGGACCTGATGAGACTAATAGTGAACATGAAAGAGAACTATATGGTCAAAACAGAATATCAGAAGGAAAAGTTCCAGTATGTGCTGCGATGTGTTCTACTAAGGCCTTATTAGTGGGTGACTCTGAATCAGTAGCAAATATCTATAGAGAAAGAGTTATATCATTTGGTCATGGTGTTCAATCGATGCCTTACGGATGGGATAAAGCATATGGAAAATAAAAGTTTTCTTAGCGAGTATAAGGCCTATTTTATAATAGGTTTTATATTTGCCCTTTTAACTTATTGGTATTTTTGGTTAGCAACAATTGCTGACATTAATTATGTATATAAGTTTTTAGTACAAATGGCACAAGGTAATTTTACAGGACAAGTTGTTCCTTTTGAGTCTTTAACAAGACATGAACAAATGGAAGTTGCACTGTTTGGGCCAGATTATGATGCAATTGCTCCAGAGGTTATTAGAGCATTTGAAGAAAGACAACATTTACTGCCAATAGTTTTTACAGTTGAATTCTTCATTTTCTTAACTATGTTTATAGTTGCCAAAGGAAGAAAACAAGCACAAATTACAAGATATGATGACAAAGTACAAGTGTACTCTGTATTCCAAAGACTTGTGATTTTATTAAACATCATAATTATGATTTACTTATTTATCACTGGTTTTTCAATTACATTTGGAAACTGGACTGGTGGTGGAGAACTTGCAAGATTAATGAGAGCAACACATGAGATTGTTGGGCTTGGATGGATTCCTGTTTGGGCACTAATGACAGTAATTGCTTTTAAAGACCATAAATATTTTGTAAGACCAAGTATAAAAATATGGAATAAAATTTTCCTAAGAGGAAAATATAAACACATGGATAGAATCAACTACTATATGTATGTTGCTTTTGGATTTAAATTAGTACTAAGTGGATTTATCATTTGGTATTTATTCCCAGATGCTGCAAACCATGCAGAAACTATTCAATTTAAAAGGTTTATTCTGTTTATTCACTTTATGGGAAGTGCGATTATTTCGTTCTTTACATTTGAAACAGTTTATTCTTATTTTGTATCTGTAAAAGGATATATCCCTGGTGTAATTACTGGAAAATTACCGGTAGAGTATTTAGAGCAACTAAGACCAGATGTTCTAGAAGAAGAGGATTTAAGAAAATAGAATTGGCAATCATGTTTCCTTAGGGAAACTGATTTGCTTTTTCTATTTGACTAATAATATGCAAACTTTGCATATTAAAAATTTTAATATTATTAAATACAGATAATTTGCATATGAAAAGAAGAGATATGGATAACGCCAAATATTTAAAAACAGTAGTAATAGACAAACTTATAGAAAATGAAGCAACTGAATTTGAAGATGTGACAATAGATGAGTCACGATTAAATTTATATTTAAATGGAGAAAAAACTATATCAATGATGACAATCCCAAAAGATCAAGATGCACATGCTGTTGGTTTCTTGATGAGTGAGAATGTTATCTCTTCTATTGATGATATTAAAAATATAGAAGTTAGTGAAGATGGATTAAGAGTTGATGTTACTGCTACAATTAATGAATCTTCATTACAAAATCTTTATAAAGAAAAAACACTTACAAGTGGTTGTGGTGGGGGAGTTACAGGTACAGAAGCAACTGAGCTTGTAATTCCTTTTAACCAAACAGTATTTAAAGTTAAACCACAAACAATATCAGATGAAGTTAGAATATTTTACCGTGAAAGTGAATTATATAATTTAACTGGTTGTGTTCATAAGGCAATGGTATATTTACTTGATGGAACAACAGTTACAGCTGAAGATATTGGTAGACACAATGCAATTGATAAAGCAATTGGAAAATGTAAATTAAAAGGACTTGATACAACTAAATCTGTTTTATTTGTATCTGGAAGATTAAGTTCTGAGATGGTTACGAAAGCAGTAATGCACAGAATTCCAATTGTTGTGTCAAGAACAGCACCTACTTATTTAGGTGTTCAAACAGCTCATAAGCATGGAATTACGCTTATTGGTTTTGCAAGGGGTAAAAAAATGAATCTTTATACTCATCAAGGAAGAATTGATGTCTAGTTTAGATGAAATCCAAAAAGAGTTGCTTTTTACAAATTTAGATGAAGATGGAAAACTATCTTGTTTAAAAGCATTTAAAGTTGCAAGACTTATTGGAAAACATCCAAAAGAGATGGCAAAAATTACAAATGAGTTTGGTATTAAGATTACAAATTGTGAACTTGGTGTTTTTGGAAAATTAAGATTTGAGAATTCAAGTGATAAAGTTTACAACAGATTAAAAGAGAATTATATGGGGCATAAAAGATTAGAGTGTAAAGTTTTATGGGATGAAGCTCAAAAATCAACACTTAATACAGTTGGCTCAACAGTTAAAAATTCTGATATTCAAGTGACACATTGTCAATTAGGAATATTTAGAGAAAGAAGAGGAAACCATGGAAGTAAAAGTTAAAGTTTGGATTGATGACAATGATAATAACTTAGTTTTTGGTGGTGGTAAAACAGAGGTTTTAAAATTTATAGATCAAACAGGTTCTATTTCTAAAGCAGCTAAAATCGTAGGTATGAATTACAAGAAAGCTTGGACTCATATTAAGATACTTGAAGAGCATATTGAAGATGAATTAGTTCATACAAAAAAAGGTAGAGGAGAGGATAGTGGAAGTTCTCTTACACCAAAAGCAAGAGAGATTATTGATACTTA
The DNA here is from genome assembly GCF_049472135.1 of Arcobacter pernae. Lineage (NCBI taxonomy): Bacteria > Pseudomonadati > Campylobacterota > Epsilonproteobacteria > Campylobacterales > Arcobacteraceae > Arcobacter > Arcobacter pernae. The sequence continues at coordinate 20,919 of NZ_JBMOVV010000015.1, read as the reverse complement.
TGAAATCTTGCAAGATGATATTAAAAAATATGCACAAAAGAGATTTGAAGAGCTGTTTTTGAAAGATAACAAAGAGATAATAAATGTTAAAGGTGAAACTTGTGATAAAGCTTAATTCTTTGCAGTATAAAAATATGCAAGATTTGCATATAAAAAGTGATTTGTCACTAAATGTTTTAAGTAATAATGAAGAGTTTGAGTCTTTAAAAAAAGAGTTTGTAAAAAAATATAACAAAAATTCTCTTACTACTTTTTCTTTTGACAAAGAGGGTTTTTTAGGACTTTTTTTACAACTAAATAAAAAAGGAAAAATTGCAGTTTCAAAAGGTGAATGTGAGGCTGTTTATGAAGCAGCAAAGCTTTTTGAATCATTAGGATTTGAACTTAGTTGGCTTGATTTAACAAAAGAAGGGAAGGTTGATATTAATTCACTTGAAGATATTGATTTTATATTTATCTCTTCATATGTAATGGATACTTTTGTAAAGACGGATTTAGAAAAAGTAAAAGAAATAAAAAATATCAAGATAATCTCAAATGCTAGTGCAAGTTTTAGTAGTTTAAGTGATGCTGTATATTTTGATTCTTACAAATTAACAGGTTTTAATACAGCAGGTGTATTACTTTTTGATGAAGAGCTGTTTGAGCAAAAAGCTATAGGTTTTACAAACTCTATTGCAGTTGCTACTATTTTTGAAGCATTAGAAAAACAAAACTTTACAACTGAAATAAAAGAAGAGTTTAAAAAGAGTCTAGAAGAGTCTTTTGGAGATGATATTTATTTCTTTGTTGATAATAAAGATACCTTAGATTTTACTTTACATTTTGCTTTAAAAAATATAAAAGCAAGAGAGATGATTAGAACTCTTAGTTTAGATGAAATTCATATTACAAATGGAGAGGGTTGTTCTTTAGGTTTATCTAAACCATCAAGAATTATCCAAGCTATGGGATATGATGAAACTACAAGTAGAAATGCACTATCTTTAACATTTAGTGAGAAATTAGATTTAGAAACAATTAAAAAAATTACAGAAAAATTTAGAAAAAAATATAGACAAATAAAGGTTTTAAATGAGCAATAAATTAACATACTTAGATTTTGAAGAAGCAGTTAAAAGAAGTTTAGATTTAGCAACTCCTACAAAATTTACAGAGATTATTCCCCTTGCAAATGCAATTGGAAGAGTTGTAAGTGAAGATATTATTTGTGTAAAAAATCTTCCAGCTTTTAATAACTCAGCAATGGATGGTTTTGCAATTAAAGCAAAAGATGCGGGTAAAACTCTAAACATAAATAAAGTAATTTATGCAGGAGATAAGGGTGAGGCTGTAAAAGAATCACTTTGGGATAATGAGTGTTATAAGATTATGACAGGTGCAAAAGTTCCAAATGATGTTGATGCAATAGTTCCTATTGAAAACTGTTTTGATGTTACTTCTAAAACAGTTAGAATCCCTGAAAATATAAAAGAGGGTGCAAACCTTAGATTAAAAGGAGAAGAGCAAAAAGAAGGAAATGTTTTATTTGAAAAAGGAGAGGTTATTACATCTTCTCATGTGACACTTTTAGCTTCACAAGGTCTTACTATGGTTAAGGTTTTCAAAAAAATCTCAATTGCTGTTGTATCAACTGGAAATGAGTTAAAAGAGCCATGGGAAAGTAGTGATGAAGAAGAGATTTACAACTGTAATTCTTATGCTTTAGTCTCATTACTTACTGAAAATGGATTTGATGCTACTTACAGTGGGGTAATACCTGATAGCTTAGAAGCTTCAAAAGAGTTTATTTCAAATATGAAAAACTATGATGTGATTATTACTACAGGTGGTATTTCTATGGGAGATGCTGATTTTGTAGGTCAAGCTTTTTTAGATAATGGTTTAGAAACAGCATTTCATGGTGTAAATGTAAAACCAGGTCGTCCTATTATGATGGGAAAAATGCAAAATACTATTGTGATGTGTTTACCTGGAAATCCACTAACTGCTATGGTAAATATGCACTTATTTGCAGTACCTGTTTTACATAAACTACAAGGAAGTAGTAGTTTTTATCATGATGTAAATTTTGCAATGAATCATGAAGATTTCAAAACAAAGCAAGGAAGAGTAAATGTGGTACTTGGATCTTGTGAAAATGGAGGTTTTAAGGTAACAAGAAAAAATAAATATGGTTCAGGAATGATAACAGCACTATACGAAAGTAATTCTATACTTGTAACTAGGGAAGAAACAGCAGGTATTGATGTAGGACAAGAGGTGTATATTATTAAGTTTAATAACAAACTAGTTAAAAATCAAACAAATATATTTAATTAAATTAAAACGAAAAGGAAGCGAAAAAATGATGAAAAGAACTTTAGTGACTTTAGGATTAAGTGCGGCATTAGTATCAGGATTAAATGCAAAAGATTTAATGATGGCTACAACAACAAGTACAGATAATACTGGACTATTAGACTACTTAGCTCCAAAATTTGAAAAAGAGACTGGTACTACTTTAAAGTGGGTTGCAACTGGAACTGGTAAAGCTTTAAAAATGGGTGGAAATTGTGATGTTGATATCTTATTTGTTCATGCACCTGGTGCAGAGAAAAAGTTTGTTGGAACTGGATATGGTGAAAAAAGAACTCAAGTTATGTACAATGATTTCGTAATTATTGGACCAAAAGCAGATCCTGCAATGGTTTCTGGAATGACTTCAGCTGCTGCACTTAAAAAAATCAATGATAAAGAAGCTAAATTCTTTTCAAGAGGTGATAACTCTGGAACAAATAAAAAAGAGATTAAACTTTGGAAAGAAGCTATGACTAATGCTCCTGAAAAAGCATCTTGGTATGTTCAAACTGGTCAAGGAATGTTAAGAACTATTAACATGGCTGCTGAAAAAGGTGGATATACAATGACAGATAGAGGAACTTGGATTAAATATCAAGACCAAAAAGGTGAAGCTAATACGATGAAAGTTGTAGTTGAAGGTGATAAAACATTATTTAACCAATACTCTGTTGTATCAATTAACAAAGATAAATGTCCAAATGTTAAACCAGAATTAGCAGCACAATTTACAAGCTGGATTATTAAACCTGAAACTCAACAAATAATTGCTGATTTCAGATTATTAGGTAAATCTCTATTTATTCCAAACGCTGGTAAATAGTTAAAATTTAAAGGCTAGGTTAATAATAGGATGAATCTTTTTACTGACGGTTTTAATGAAGCAATAGAGCTACTTGTATCTGGTAATGAGAGTGTTTACTCTGCAATAATTACGACAGTTACGGTATCATCTTGGTCTTTATTAATCAGTCTACTTATTGGATTACCTCTTGGTTTTGCTTTGGGATACTATAACTTCCCAGGCAAACCAGTAATTAGAACAATAGTAGATACACTTCTTGCTTTACCAACAGTAGTTATTGGTTTGGTAGCTTATACAATGTTATCAAGGGTAGGGCCTTTAGGTGATTATGATTTACTTTTCACACAAAAAGCAATAATTATTGGTCAGATAGTTCTAGGACTTCCTATTATTATAGCTTTAACAGCAACCCAAGTTGAAGCAGTTGATAAAAGATTATATATATCTTTAAAAGGTTTGGGTGCTACATCATTACAAATTTTAAAAGCAACACTAATTGAAGCTAGATTTGGAATTATGACAGCAGCAGTTACTGCTTATGGAAGAATTGTAACTGAAATTGGTATTTCAATGATGGTTGGTGGAAATATCAAGTATCATACAAGAACAGTAACAACAGCTATTGCTTTAGAGACAGGAAAAGGTGAATTTGTAACTGGAATTGCTTTAGGTTTAGTTCTTTTTGCAGTTGCCCTTATGGTAAATATTGCATTATCAATGCTTAAGAGGAAATGGACACAATGAGTTTATATACACTAAGTAATGTAGAACAACATTATGATGGAAGAAAAGTTTTAAGTATTGATTCTTTAACTTTAGATGAGAATCAAATTATTGGTTTTTTTGGTCCTAATGGTAGTGGAAAATCTACACTTTTTTCACTTTTATCTTTTATTGATAAACCAACAATAGGAAATGTATCTTTTAATGGTTTATGTAATACAAAACTTGATTTTGAAACAAGACAGAGTGTTGTTATGGTTCCTCAAAATCCATATCTTTTAAAAAGAACTGTTTTTGAAAATATTGCGTATGGTTTAAAACTTAGAAAAAGAAGTGAAAATATAAATGAAAAAGTGTTAGAAGCTTTGACTTTAGTAGGTCTTGACAATTCATTTGCCCAAAGAAAATGGAGTCAATTATCAGGTGGAGAAGCACAAAGGGTTGCTCTTGCTGCTAGGCTTATACTAAAACCAAAGGTTTTAATATTAGACGAACCAACAACAGGAGTTGATACAAACTCTGCTCAGTTGATAAAAGAAGCTATTTTAACAGCAAAGCAAAAATACAATACTACTATTTTAATCTCAAGTCATGACCACAACTGGTTAAATCATATTTGTGATAGAAAAATTGCTTTATTCAATGGTAGTTTAGTTGAAAGTGGAGGAGTAAATCTTCTATTTTCACCTTGGCAGAAAAATGAAGAGGGCAATTTAGTAAAACAGTTTATAGATGGACAAAGATTAGAGATTCAAAATAGTCAAAATAAAAAAAGAAATTCAGTTGTAATGATAAATTGTGACTCAATTGATATTTGTAGAGTTGATTGTGATAAAAAAGATGAAAATACTTTAATAGCAGAAGTTAGTTCAATCCAACAAATTCATGGTTTTGAAGATTTACTAATAGAGTTTAGTATAGGTGGTATTAGTTTTAATTGTAAGATTTCAAGAAAATTAATGCAAGAACAAACTTTCCTTCCAGGTGATAAAATCAATGTAAATATTGATACTACTAAGGTTTGTTGGATTTAATAAAGAAGTAAAGTTAAACCTTTACTTTTTTTATATTTACTAATGTGCAAAAATTGCATATTACTAAATATAAATATTTTACAAGGATAAAAATGAGAAAGATTTTATTATCTTCAACATTAATTGCATCTATGGCTGCAACAACAGTTTTAGCAAAGCAGACTATTACTGTATTTCATGCAGGTTCACTAAAGGTGCCATTTTCACAAATTGAGAAAGCTTTTGAAGCTAAATATCCTCAATATGATGTTGTAAGAGAAGGCTCTGGTTCTAGAGCAGCAGCAAAAAAAATCTATGCTGAAAAAAGAAGTGCAGATGTAATGGCAAGTGCTGACTATAAGGTTATTGATAATTTACTAATTCCAAATCATGCAAAATTTAATGCTAGATTTGCAACAAATGAAATGGCAATTGCATATACAAAAAATGCAAAGTTTGCAGATGAAATAAATAGTAAAAATTGGCCTGAGATTTTTTTAAGAGATGGTGTTAGAGTAGCACACTCAGACCCAAATCAGGATCCTTGTGGATATAGATCAATTTTAGTTACAAAATTAGCAGAAGATTATTATAAAGTTCCAAACTTTTATAATAAGCTATTTGGATATGGACAATCTTATACTAAAGATGAAGAGAATAAAGATAAGATTGTTGTAAGACCTAAAGAATCTCAGCTTTTAAAACTAATTGAAGAGAATAAGTATGATTATTTATATATCTATAAATCAGTTGCACAACAACATAATCTAAACTATATTACTTTACCTAAAGAAGTATCTTTAAAAGATAATGAAAATGCAAAATTTTATAAAACAGCTTCATTTGATATAGATGGTAAAAAAGAAGGTACTTTCATCACTAAAAAAGGTGATGCTATGGTATATGGAATAACAGTTGTTGAAAATGACAAGTCACCTGTAAATAAAGAGGGTGCAATAAAATTTGTAAACTTTGTTTTATCAAAAGAAGGTCAAGAAATAATGTTTAGAAATGGACAAGGAGTTATCTCTCCTGCAAAAATCACTGGTGATTCTTCTATCTTAAAGTAAAAAAGTAAGAGAGATTTTCTCTTACTTTTTAAGGCTAAAATGAAAAAAATTATAATCTTTTTAATAATCTTACTTTTATGTGTATTTATTTTTTCTTTGTTTTTAGGGAAATATCCTATTAGTATTGAAGAGTTTTACAACTATTTACTTTTTAAACTTTTTGATGTAGAAGTTTCAAATGAAGAAAAAATGCTAATGATAGATAATATAATCACAAATATTAGACTTCCAAGAATAATAGCAGCAGTTTTAATTGGTGCAGCATATGCAGTATCTGGTGCTTGCTTTCAAGCAATGTTTATAAATCCTTTGGTTTCACCAGGAATTTTAGGAGTTTTATCAGGGGCTGCTTTTGGAGCTGCTTTTGCTATTGCTTTTTTTGATAGTTGGTATTTAACTCAACTTTTCTCTTTTACTTTTGGAGTTTTTGCTGTAATCTTTGCAGTTTTAATTACTTATATTTATAAAGATAGAACAAACTCTACATTGCTTTTGATTTTAGGTGGAATTATTAGTGGTTCTTTTTTCTCTACTTTATTATCAATTGTTAAATATACAGCTGACCCATATGATAAGTTGCCTTCAATTGTTTATTGGTTAATGGGAAGTTTATCTTTTGTAGAACTAGATGAGATTATACTTTTTTTAATTCCCATGTCTTTAGGAATTATAGGTTTATTATTTATGTCTAAGTATTTAAATGTATTAAGTTTTGGAGACCAAGAAGCTCAAAGTTTAGGTGTAAATACGAAGCTAATTAGAATAGTAGTAATTTTACTTGCAACAATGATAAGTGCGTTAAGTGTTTCAATAGGAGGAATGATTGGATGGATAGGTTTGATTATTCCTCATTTTGCAAGATTGATTGTTGGACCTAATAATACAATTTTACTTCCTGTTACAGCTTTAATGGGAGCAATCTTTTTACTTGTTGTTGATAATAGTTCAAGGTTACTTTTTGATGTAGAAATACCAATTGGTATTTTAACTTCATTGATTGGTATACCAATCTTTATTTTAGCCCTAAAAAATTCAAAAAAGGCTCTTTAATGATAGAAGCTAAAAACATATCTTTTTTTTATGGAAAAGAGAAAATCTTAGATGATATTTCTCTTAAGATTAATAAAGGAGATATTATCTCTTTATTAGGACCTAATGGAACAGGGAAAAGTACTTTAATAAAAATACTTTTAGGACTTCTAAAAGCTAAAAATGGTGAAGTTTTACTTGAAAATAAAAATATATCTACATATAAAAAAAAGAGTTTAGCAAAAAAGATTGCTTATGTCCCTCAAAGTAGTTCAATCCCTTTTGCTTATGATGTATTAGATATTGTATTGATGGGAAGGATTGCATATCAAGGATTTTTTTCAAGGTATTCAAAACAGGATGAAGAAATAGCAATTAATAGTTTGAAGAAACTAGGAATCTTATATCTAAAAGATAAGTTATTTAGTAAGTTAAGTGGAGGTGAACAACAACTTGTGCTAATAGCAAGAGCATTAACTCAAGAGGCTTCATTTTTTATTATGGATGAACCGGTTACAGGTCTTGATTATGGAAATCAAATTAGACTTTTAGAGACTATAAAGTCTTTAGCTTCACAAGGTTTCACTTTTTTAAAAACTACACACTATCCTGACCATGCTTTTTTAGTTTCCAATGAAGTTATCTTAATGAAAAATGGAAAAATTATTGAGGCAGGAAATGTAGAAAAAGTGATAACACAAAAGAATTTAGAACATTTATATGGTATAGATGTAAATATAGATAAAACAAAATATGGTTTTAATATTTGCATACCAAATTTTAAACACAAGGAAGAGTATGTATAAAATATTAGCTTTAGTAGCTTTTTTATTTTTTGATTTATTAAGTGCAAATGATGAGCTTACTTTATGTAAGAATTATGAAGGAAAAAGTGAAAATGTAATAGGGCAAACAAGACCTATGAACCTTATGATAAAAACTCTTCAAGAGTATAGTTTCCCTGAGAAGATAAATAAAACAAATACGATGTTTTCTAAGATGCCAAGTATTGAAGTTCTTGCAAAAAATAGAGTTGACTTAGTTGTATTATGGAACTCTAAAGGAGACTTTTTAAATATCTCTAATAAACTAAAACAAGTTGGTATTAAAACATGTGCACTTGATTTAAATACTTTAGAAAACTATATAGAGTCTTATAAAATTTTAGGAAAGATTTTAAATAAAGAACATAGAGGAAATGAGTTATCTGCTTTTATTGAAAAAAAGGTTTTATTTATAAATAGTATAAGCAAGGAAATACCTTTAGAAAAAAAAGTGACAGTATATCATGCCAAGGGTGAAGATGGTTTACTTACAAATTGTAGAAACTCTCCACATAGCGAGTTAATCGAGTTTGTAGGAGCAATAAATCCAATAGAGTGTAACTCTTTAAAACAACAAAGAATAAAGCTGAACTTTGAAGAGTTAATGCTTAAAAATCCTGATGTAATAATCACTGATAATAAAGGTTTTTATAATAAAGTTTATAAAAGTAAAAAGTATAGTTTTTTAAAGGCAGTTAAAAATAAAAAAGTCTTTATGATTCCAAAAAAGCCAATAAACTGGATGGATAATCCACCTTCTTTTTTTAAGACAATAGGTTCATTATGGTTAGGAAATAAGCTTTATCCTGATTATTATAAATTAGATATGAAAAAAGAAAAAGAAGAGTTTTTTGAACTTTTCTTAAGTAGGAACAAGTAATGCAAAAACATAAAATCTATATTTGTATTGATGATACAGATGAGTTAGGTTACTATAAATCAACAGGTGAAATTTCAGAAGAAATAAAAGAGTTCATAGAAGAAAAGTTTAATATAGAGTGTTCTTTAGTTACTAGACATCAGCTTTTTATTCATGAAAGTATTCCTTATACATCACATAATAGTTCTATGTGTTTTACTACTTATTTAAGCCTTGAAGAGAAAGAAAAAGTGAAAGATTTTGTTATTGAATATATAAAAGAAGTAAGTGCTGTAAGTTCTGCTCCTGGTGTATGTTTTGCTTTCGAAAAAGATATAGTAGATGTAAATGAACTAATAAAATATGGATTAGATGCAAAAACAAAAGTATTAACAAAAGATGAGGCTTATTCTCAAGCAAAAAGACAGAATATTGATTTAAGTGAACATAAAAATAATGGAGATGGAATAATTGGTGCTTTAGCTGGTGTTGCACTTCGTTTATACGGAAGTGATGGAAGAGTGAAAGGGAAGTTAAAACCTAAAAAAGTTAAAAGTCTTGTATCTGAACTATTAGAGTATGAAGAAATAGATGAGGTTAGATTTGAAGATGGTAATTTAGCTTCTTTGGATTTGGAAGTTGAAACTAAAACAGACTTAAAAATGGTTTATCTAAAAAATAAATATGTGCTTCTTATAGAAAATAAAAATGACATTATACAAGTGATCTCAAAAGAGAATTTAAAAAGGTATTAATATGTTTGAAGTAAAAGATGGTTTAAAGTATTTTATACATGGAAAAGAGTCTTATAAAAAAGCTGTAGAACAAGCTAGTTCTTGCAAGGAATTTATTTTGGATAAAGATGAAGACGAGTTAGTAACATCAGTGCAAAAGAACTCATGCTATAACTGTCTTTTTAGAAGATGGACAAGTCAAAGTTTTACTTGTATGAAATAAGAGAGTTTAAAAACTCTCCCATTCATCATTGTCCGGTGTTGCTTCTATTTTTTTTATTTCATTACTAGTTTTAGGATGAACCTCTTTTTTATATGTTGGCTCAACTTTTTTAATTTGAGGTTCACTTGTTTTAGTTCTTTGTTTTTCTAACTCTTGTTTACCTATAAAATCACTACTACTTGCATCTTCTACAATAGTTTTAGAAATCTCATCTGTTCTTTCTGCCACATCTTTAGTTTGTGTAGCAATATTTGCATTTTCTTGTGTCTGTTTATCTAAAGAGTTAATAGCATCATTAATCTGAACTATTCCAGTTTGTTGTTCTTTACTTGCAGTTTCCACATCTTTGATAAGTTCAATAGTTTTGCTAATACTATTGTTTAAGCCATTGTAACCTTTAATCATTTCATCAGCAATATGTTTTCCATCATTAGCTTTTGTTGTAGCATTTTCAACAAGGTCCTTAATCTCTTTAGCAGCTTCAGCACTTCTTGAAGCAAGGTTTCTTACTTCTTGTGCAACAACAGCAAATCCTTTCCCAGCTTCACCAGCAGTAGCAGCTTCAACAGCAGCATTTAATGAAAGAATATTTGTTTGGAAAGCAATTTGATCAATAATTGTGATTGCTTCTGCAATTGATGTAACTTCTTCATTTATATCATCCATCGCTTTTGTAGTATCATTTGCAAGTTTTTCTCCCATTTCACTGGCATTTACAACTTCTTTTGCATGATTAGCCATTTGGATAATATTTTGAGTAGTTGATGAAACATTACTTGTAACTTCTTCAAGAGCGGCTGCTGTTTGTTCAAGTGCTGCTGCTGCTTCTGTTGAGTTTTTATTTAATAAGTCAACATTAGTAAGTAAAGTATCACTACTGTTATCTAAAATAATTCCATTTTTCATATTTTCACTAAGCATATTATTGATAATGTCAATAAGTTCATTTATTTTATAGGCAAATTCGCCTTTGTCATCAATTTTTGAAGTGAAGTTTTTATTTGAACACTCTTCTAGTATAGCTGTAACTTTTGTTAAATCTGTAGCAACTTTTTCTCTTAATGTAACTAACATATTATTAAAGATATTTTTTAACTCATTTAATGAAGGGTTAGTAGTTGATTTATGAATACTATTGCTTAGATTACCTGCTTCAACTTCATTTACTATTTGTTTTACTTCTTCTATTAAGATTTCATCTTGTTTTATTGATTGTTCGATACTTGAGATGTTTCCATTTATCATTGAAGCAATTTTCCCAAATTCATCATTTGATTTTAAGTCTATTTCTTCTACATGTTTAGTTTTTCTATTTAAGAAGTTGAAGAAACTCTCTAAACCAGTTGATACTTTATCTAAAGATGATATCACTCCTTTTGGAATAATAAATGCTAAAGCTAAAGCTAATAAGATAACAATAGATGAAATTATAGTTGTGATTAATACTGAAGTATCATTTGAACTTTGTACTTCAGGACCAATAGTATCTTGTGCTTTTTTCAGGTCAAGTTTTACTTCTTCTGTCAAGTTAGCAACTTGTGGACCAATTACATCCATCTTATTTTTAATGATGTCATTTCTAGTTTTAATAATCTTTGATACATCTTTAAATGCTGTTTTATAAATAGCTAGATCTTTTATAATTGTATTTAAAAAATCAACTCTAATAGGGTTTTGTAACTCTTCTTTTAATATAGTTAATTTCTTATCTAAATTTGAAAACTCTAAATTAACTCTGTTTTCATCATCTTGACTATTTGTTTCTAAATATTTAACAGCATAAAGTCTTGCTAATAGTAGGTTTCTTAAGGCTAATCCAGCTTCATGTGAAGCCACTACATCTTTATCATCGTAAGCTGAGTTCATAAGTTTTGTAAATATAACTTCTAACTCTTTTCCAATTACATTCATTTTTTTCTTAACAATATCATTTCTTTGATTCATAAGAGTTTGAATCTCTTTAAAACTATTGTTATACTCATTTAATTTTGAATCAACTTCTAATACAATTCTTGCTCTACTTGGTTTATTTATCTCTTTTTTGGCAGTAGATATAAAACCAGATACTTTATTGAAATAGTCGTTAAATTCATTTATGTCTTTTTGAGAACCACTTATAAAGTAGTCTTTTGCATTCATTCTTACCATAAGCATATTTGCTTGAACTCTTGACATTAAAATACCATCTCTTGCCATTTCTCTATATTCTTTGAATCCGCTTGAGGCTGTTTTTAATGAGAACCATCCTACACTTCCTAAAATTATGATCATTATAATTATAGTTGTAAATCCAAGGTAAAGTTTATTTTTAACACTCATAATATTTCCTTTTTTAATAAATGTTATAGCTAATGTTATATAGTATATATTAAATTAAATTAATTTAAAAAAAATTATCTGTATAAAAAGTAGACAAATGAATAATTTTTGTAAGTTTTTAGTATAGGGTGTTATTTAAATATACACTAAAATAATAATTAAAAATAAAAGAGGATATAACCTCTTTTATTTTTAGAAAGTGTATTTAGCTTTTAAGTAGATTTCTCTACCCATTTCAGGATAACCTAAATCATATTCATAATTTCTATCAAATAAATTATCAACACCTAAATTGAAACTCATATTTTTAGAGTAGATATATTTAGTATTTAAATTTACAAGTTTAATTGTATTTAATCTTGTATATTCACTAGAAATACCATTTTGTGCAATAATTCCATATTTATGTGTATAATTTGCTGATAATTGGAAACTATTTGTAAGTGCATAGTTTGCATAAATATAAACTTGATGTTTAGGTATTTCAGTAACTTTTTCTTCATCATCTTTATTACTATTTAAATATGTATAGTTAAACCCAGTGTCTAGTCTATTAAGTTTATAGTTTAATGTAAACTCTAAACCTTTGTATCTTTCTTCACCAGTATTTTGTTCTTGTCCCTTGCTTCCACTAACATTAGGAACTATTGTGATAGGATCAGTTATCTTAGTATAGAAAACAGCTGTATCAAAAGATAAATTCTCTTTTTTAATATTATGTCCTACTTCATAATGCATTACTGTTTCTGGATCTAAATAAGGATTTGTAAGAGCTTTTCCTCTTTTATCTGAAAATCTTTGTTTCATTGTAGGAAGATTTGTTTTTCTTGAGATAGTAAATCTAGTTGTACTATCTTTATTTATATCATAAAATAAACCTATTTGTGGATTAATAGCATTATTTGAGTCTTTATGTATTTGTGTATCTGATGTAATTGCTGTTTTTGGTTTAGCATAGTCATAACTTGCACTTGTTACAATCATTAGTTTATCATTTACATAATAACTATCTTCAGCATATATTGAGTAGATTTCATCTACATATTTATCATTATTAAACTCTTCACTTCCATTGTTTTTTACTTTTTTCTCTTCACCTTTATGTGAATCTTTTTTATAGTTTATACCTGCTTTTAAAATATGATCATCAAAAATAGAATGATTTGTATACTCTAAATTTGCACCAAGTGTATAATCTTCATAATCAAAATGTCCAGGATTTCCTGTAAATGTTGCATCTTTGAATGAAAGTACTTTGTTGTCATAGCTATCTTTATAGATTTTAAATTTTATATCACCTGAAGATAGTTTATTATTTGAGATAAAATAGATTGTATCTTTATTCCATTTAGGCCATTCCCAAAACTTTTCATTATTTAAACTACTATTGGTTACTATAGGTTGCTCTTTTTGAGAGTCTAAATAAGAGTATCCAAATACATATTCACTCTCATCTGTAGGAGTTAATCCAACTTTTAGATTGATAGATTTTTGTTTAGCTGAACTATTTTGTCTTTCACCTTTTGATTGGCTACTTGTTGAGATAAAATCATTTGATACATTATAGTGGTCTCTATCTTCGATAGTTCCACTTAATTGAATATAATACTTATCTTGTTTAGTTCCTAAGTCAATACTATTTATAGTACTTGATTTAGTATTGCTATTATCTAAATTTATTTGAGAAGAGATTGAACCTTCAAACTCTTTTTGTGGTTTTTTACTTACTAAGTTTATAACTCCTGCACTTGTATTAACCCCATAAGAAGATGAGCTAAAACCTTTTGCAACTTGTACGCTTGATAATTGTGTTGTTAAAATTCTAGAGTAATCAAACTGTCCATCAAATGGAACATAAATAGGAATACCATCCAAAAATACACCCGTTCTACTTGAGTGTGAACCTCTTATGCTAATTGCTTTTTCTCCTCTTCCTCCTCTTGAGATAAGAGTTAAACCTGTTTGCTCATCAAGAATAGAAGCTATATCTTTTTTAGATGTATCTTCAAGTTTTTCAAGTTCTATTTTATTAGTTTCTAAAACCTTGTTTTTTGTATCACTAACTAAAATCTCACCTAGTGTAAATGTATTTTCTGCCATTAAAATATTTGCACAAATACAAGAAATAGCAATAATGCTTTTTTTCATTCTCTCTCCTACTTAAATATCGTAAAATAAATTTTACTTTTTATAATATAAATATTATCTATTTCAATAAACTACCATATAAACTTAATATGCAAAATTTGCATATTTAAATATGTAGTAAAATAAAGTTGACCATTTTAATGATTTAATTATATATTTAAGCTTAAGATTATGACTTAATTTTATTATTAATAGTTTCTGATAGAATTGAATTATTAAAAATAAATATTTATTTAAAAAGGATAGATAAATGAAAGTTGAAATTTTTTATTGCACAGCTTGAAACTATTTGCCAAGAGCTTCTAGGGTAGAAGAAGAAATTATAGAGAGTTTTCCTCATGCAAATATTGAGTTAAAGAAAAGTTCAGGTGGTGATTTTAGAGTTTTACTAAACGAAAAAACTATTTATGATAAGTTGAATATTACACAGACTTTTCCAAAAATAGGAGAAATCACACAACTTATAAAACAAGAGCTTTAGTACTATTTAAAGCATTTAAACCATACATTAGAAAAAGCATTTATTGCTTTTTCTAATTCTTCTTCTTTTATGCTTCCAAACCCCATCATAAAACCTTCTAATGCACCACCACTTCTCATTTTTGAGTTGTAAATTTTTATACCATTTATTTTTGCAAGTTTTTCTGCTTTTTCATAATCAAACTCTTTTGTTGCTTGAATTAATATTGATAAACCAGCTCCTTGACTTATTATTTTCATACTATTTTTTAGTTTTTTTTCTAGTAACTCTTTCATTAGATTATGTTTCTTTTTATTTAAAGTTCGGATTTTTCTTAAGTGTTTATCCCAGTATCCTTGAGCTAAAAACTCTTCTAATGTTTTTTGCGTTATTAAACATACTCCTGAATCATAGTAAAAAAACTCTTTTTTATATATTTGAAGTAATGGTTCAGGTAAAACAATATAACTTACTCTTAGAGCAGGAGATAAAGCCTTTGAAAAAGTGCCAACATAAATCACTTTTTGATTATTATCTAATCCTTGTAAGCTTGGAATAGGTCTATTTATATAACTTAATTCACTATCATAATCATCTTCTATAATATATGAGTCATTATTTTTTGACCACTCTAAAAGTTTTAATCTATTTGTTATTGGTATAGCAACACCAGTTGGATATTGATGAGAAGGTGTTATATATAGAAGTTTTGCTTTACTGTTTTCTAGTTTATTTATATCTATTCCATTTGAATTAACATCAATTTTATCTATTTTGAAATTGTGATTTTCAAAAACTTTATTTGCTATGTAGTATCCAGGGTTTTCAATAGCTAATAATTTATGATTTTTTAGAATCATACAAAGTAAACTCATCGAAGAAATGAATCCATTTGAAACTATTATTTGTTCTGTGTTACAGTTTACAGCTCTTGATTCTTTAAGATATTTAGATATCTCTTCTCTTAATTTATATTCCCCTTGTTTATGTGGGTAATTACCTAAATCTAAAGACTCATTAATGTTTTTATTAAAAAGTCTTTTCCATAGTTTTAAAGGAAAATTTTCTTTTTGTAAACAAGCAGGATAAAAGTCGTATAAAATATGATTTTCTACTTCTTTTTCATCGTTTTTATATGAAATATTCTCACTAATATTAATATAGTGATTTTCTATTACCTTAAAACCACTTTTAGGAATACTTTCAATATAACCTTCAACTACAAGTTGAGAATAGGCATTTTCAACAGTATTTTTACTAAGATTATAAGCAGTAGATATTTTTCTTATTGAAGGCAATTTATCATTAACTTTATAGTTTTCAGTTATATCTTTTTTAATCTCTTCATATAGTTGAATATGCAATGGTTTTTTATTTTTTTGTTCGATTTTGTACATAACTGTCCCTAATAAAATTAAAAAAATTGGCACTTGTTATAAGGTTAGATTTTTGATATATTACCGAAAAAGAAAGAAAAAGAGAAGTATAATGAAAAAAGTTTTTGAAATAAATGATAAAGAATTAGTAAATGAAATCATTGATAATACGGAGTTTGGAACACTAGCTATTTGTAAAGATAATAAGCCATATTCAGTTCCTGTTAATTATGTAGCTATAAACAATGAGATTTATATTCATGGAAAAAAGAAAGGTAAAAAGATAGAGATTATGCAAGAAAATTCAAATGCAAGTTTTTCTATAGTGGAGTCTTATTCTATATTACCTTCATATTTTAGTACAGATGACAAAAGAGCAAACCCAGCAACGCATATGTATAAGTCTATTATAATTGATGGGCATATAGAGTTTATTGATGATTATAATGAAAAAGCAAATGCCTTAGAGTTTTTAATGCAGAAATATCAAAAAGAGGGAGGGTATATTCCTTTAAATGATGATATTTATAAGAAGATTATAAATGCTACATGTATTTACAAATTAGTTCCTAGTGAAGTAAGTGCTAAATTTCATTTAGGACAAGACCATAGTGAACAAAGATTTCAAAGGATAAGTGAACATCTAAAAAATAGGGGAACTAAAAAAGATTTATTAACGTTAAAATTAATAGAGAAGTTTAGAGGATAAATAGAAGAGTGTAATCTCTTCTATTGAATAAAGGCTGAATTATAAAACTGTAACATTTACAGCTTGGATTCCTTTATCTGTTTCTTCTGTTTCAAAAGAAACTTTTTGACCTTCTTCTAAAGAAACTCTACCATATCCAGTTCTGTTTACTTGTCTGTAGTGTACAAATGCGTCTTTGCTTCCATCTTCAGGTTGAATAAAACCAAAACCTTTTTCGTCATTGAACCATTTAATAGTTCCATTTTTTAAATTTGCCATTTTGCAAATACCTTATGTGTTAATATTCTTGAAAATATAAAGTGAGTGTTCTTTAGAGTAGTTCTACTGTAGTTTGTGTATCAATAAATCTTAGCCAAAGATGAAACTCTTAAATCATCTTTCAATTACAACATCATAACGAAAATTAACTTTAATTATGTCTTAAAGAATGAAAAAATTTTAAGAATTTTTAAATCTATTTTGACACTTTTTTAATACTTTGTTTATATATAATGAATTTATGAGTGAAGATACAATTTTTTTAATTATTTGTTTGGTGTTATACCCATGTTTATGTTTTAGTTATTTCATAGGATTTTTTCTATTTTAGAGTAACTTTAGAGAGATAAAAAAGGGCTAATAATTTATGCCCTTTTTTTTAAACTACTACTCTTTTAATAAGTCTCTATAGAATTCTCTATACTCAGTATTTTTTTCATCTCTTGCTTTCATAGCAGGTCTTGGATGTTCGTTTAATTGTCCTGTTAACATATAAGGAATTGAGTAACCCCAATCTAATTCTTTTTCTAATGGCACAATAAACTCTTCTATAAACTTAAGAATAGGCATTAATTTATATTTTGGATTTTTTAAGAAACCAATTAATAATTCCATTGGACAATTTCCTGCACCTCTACCTAATCCTGATACTGTTACATCTAAGAAACTAGCACCATAAGTCATAGCTTCAATAGTATTTGCATATGCTAATTGTAAATTATTATGTGCGTGAATACCTATTTTTTTACCACTTGCTTCTGCAATTTTTAAATATTTTTCTGTAAGTTTTACAATTTGTTCTGGATAGAATGAACCAAAACTATCTGCAATATAAATTACGTCAACAGGTGTTTTAGCTAATTCATTTAAAACTTCTGTTAATTCATCATCAAATGATTTAGATACTGCCATAACATTTACAGTTGTTTCATATCCTTTTGCATGAGCATCTTCAATTAACTCAATTGCAGCAGGTAGTTGGTGAATATATGTAGCAATTCTAATCATATCTACAACTGATTCTTCTTTTGGTCTTAACTCTTCTTTTAAAGACCTACCAATATCAGACATAACAGCAATTTTCATATCTGTATTGTTTTCACCAACAATTCTTCTAATATCTTCTTCTTTACAGAAGTTCCATGGTCCATACTCATCTTCACTCATAATAGTTGGAGATACATTTTTACCAATTTCCATATAATCAACACCAGCAGCTACACAAGCTTCATAGTGTGCTTTTACAAATTCATCTGAAAATTGGTAATTATTTACAAGACCACCATCTCTGATAGTACAATCAAAAACTTTAATATCTTCTCTTACTGAAAGTATAGAACCTTTTCTTTCTAACATAATACTCTTCCTAATTCTTCTTTTTTGAAATTGCTTGTATCTTATCTTAAAATGAGTCAAAGTATTATTAATAAAATAGTATTGTTTTGTATTTTATTAAAAAACTATGATTAATTGCATATTTTTAGTATAATAGTTTAATAAAAAGAGCAAAAATAAGAGTTTATAATGAAAGCTAAAACACTAGAAGATATCTTAATACTATATGTTGAAGATGATGAATTTATTAGAGAAGAGTTAGTTTATTTTTTAGAAAAAAAGTTCAATAATATAAAAATTGCTTCAAACGGTGAAGAAGGCTTGGAACTTTTTAATGAATATTCTCCTGATATTGTAATTACTGATATTAAAATGCCAAAAATGAGTGGACTTGAATTAAGTAAAAAAATTAGAGAAAAGTGTAAAGAAACTATAATAATAGTAAGCTCAGCTCATTCAGAAACAAATCTTTTAGATGAAGCAATAGAGTTTGGTATAGATACTTTTTTAATTAAACCTATTAGTTTACCTCAATTATATTGTACAGTTCAAATTGCAATTGAGAAAATTTTGCTAAAAAAGATTAATGCAAATACAAATGAACAATTAGATGAAACAAAAAGACTTTTAGTTGAAGCAGATAAAATGGCAAATTTAGGAAATCTAGTAGCCGGTGCAACACATGAAATAAGCTCTCCTTTAGGTGTGGGAATTACAAGTATTAGCCATTTAATGGATATTTCAAATAAACTTAAAAATGATTATGAAAATGATGTTATGACTCAAGAGCATTTTGAATCTTTTTTGAACTCTTGTATTGATTTATCAAAAATGACTTATCTAAATTTAGAAAAAGCAAGTGATTTAATTAAAAGTTTTAAAACAATTGCTGTTGATCAAGCATTAGATGATAAAAAAGAGTTTGATTTAGAAAAATATTTAAAAGAAGTTGTTTTTAGTTTAAATTATGTACTAAAAAAATTAAAAGTTCAAGTAACTATAAACTGTCTTGAGCAAATAAAACTAAACTCTTATGCGGGAGTTTTCTCTCAAATATTTACAAATCTAATAAATAATTCTGTAAAACACGGCTTTGATAATCTTGATAGTGGAAATATCACTATTACTTTAAAGAAAGAGAATGATGGTGTTACTATCATTTATAATGATAATGGTAAAGGTATTCCAAAAGATAAATTACCTATTATTTTTGATAAGTTTTATACAACAAAGAAAGGACAGGGTGGCACAGGTCTTGGTCTTAGTATTATAAAAGAGCTTGTTGAAAATAGGTTAAATGGTTCTATAAAATGTGAAAGTGTAGAAAATAGTGGTACAACTTTTACAATAAAAATTTAAATTAGCAATATTTGGATTGTTTGATTCCAAAGTTTTTGTTATACTTTCAAAAATCAATTAAAAAGGTAGAAAATGAGCTACATATCAAGCGCATCATTAAAAGAGGCAGATAAAGAGATATTTGATATCGTTGAGCAAGAGTTAGAAAGACAAACAACACATTTAGAAATGATTGCATCAGAGAACTTTACTTCTCCAGCAGTTATGGAAACAATGGGTTCTGTTTTTACAAACAAATATGCAGAAGGTTACCCTTATAAAAGATATTATGGTGGATGTGAATTTGCTGATGCTGCTGAGCAATTAGCAATTGACAGAGCTTGTGAAATCTTTGGATGTAACTATGCTAACGTTCAACCTCACTCAGGTTCTCAAGCAAATGGTGCAGTTTATGCTGCATTATTAAAAGCTGGTGATAAAATCTTAGGTATGGATTTATCTCATGGTGGTCACTTAACTCACGGTTCTAAACCATCATTCTCAGGTAAAAACTACCAAGCATTCTACTACGGTGTTGAATTAGATGGTAGAATTAACTATGATAAAGTAATGGAAATTGCTAAAATTACTCAACCAAAAATCATTGTATGTGGAGCTTCAGCTTACGCAAGAGAGATTGATTTTTCTAAATTCAGAGAAATTGCAGATGCAGTAGGAGCAATTTTATTTGCAGATATCGCACACATTGCAGGATTAGTTGCTGCAGGTGAGCACCAATCTCCATTCCCATATGCAGACGTAGTTACTACTACAACTCACAAGACTTTAAGAGGTCCAAGAGGTGGTATGATTATGACTAATGATGAAGAGATTGCAAAGAAAATTAATTCAGCAATTTTCCCAGGATTACAAGGTGGACCATTAGTACATGTAATGGCTGCAAAAGCAGTAGCATTTAAAGAGATTTTAGCTCCTGAGTGGAAAGACTATGCTAAGCAAGTAAAAGCAAATGCAGCAAAATTAGGTGAAGTATTAGTTTCAAGAGGATATGACATAGTATCAGGTGGAACAGATAACCACTTAGTATTAGTATCTTTCTTAAACAAAGATTTCTCAGGTAAAGATGCAGATGCAGCATTACAAAATGCAGGTATCACAGTAAATAAAAACACAGTACCAGGTGAAACAAGATCACCATTTGTAACATCAGGTGTTAGAATTGGATCACCAGCATTAACAGCAAGAGGAATGAAAGAGAAAGAGTTTGAATTCATTGCAAACAAAATTGCTGATGTATTAGATGATATTGAAAACACTGAATTACAAGCAAGTGTTAAAGCTGAACTTAAAGACTTAGCTTCTAACTTTGTTATTTACAATCAGTCTACTTACTAA
>NZ_JBMOVV010000014.1:0-62584 GCF_049472135.1 Arcobacter pernae | reverse complement strand
GTAGAAATAGTATTAGCAGCTTTGTCACCCATTTGGAAAGTGTGAGAAGCAGCTGTAGCCCCAGTTCTAAAAGTAGTATCACCTTGTAAAAGTTGAATACCATTGTAGTTAGTTTGTTGTGCAATATTATCTAATTGGTCTAATAATTTATCAATATCTTTACCAATAGCTTGTCTACCAGCAGTAGAAGTAGTAGCAGTAGCAGCTTGAATTAATTTCGTTTTAACGATATCTAAAATATTAGATTGCTCAGCCATAGCTTTATCAGCAATTTGAGTTAAAGCAATAGCAGAATTACCATTTGAAATAGCTTGACCAGTACCACTTGCTTGAGTTCTTAATTTATCAGCAATTGCAAGTCCTGAAGCATCATCACTTGCTTTGTTGATTCTAAGACCTGAACTTAATTTCTCTAATGAGTTTGTTAAGCTTTTATTTGTATTTGTATTAGCCTCTCTTGCTTGTAAAGAAGCTACGTTTGTATTGATTCTCATAATAAATCCTTTTTGAGATTAAAAAGATTTACCCTGATACGGGAGCCTGAAAACCTTCTCATTTTACTGAGCATAGAGTTTTAACTCTTCGGCATAAATTTATACCTATACAATTACAATAATTATATCACTCTTATCAAATATAATGTGAATATTTCATAACAATAATTTAAAAGGGTCTTTATAAATAACTTTGCAAGGAATAAATCCTTGAAAGTTAATTTATAAATGTTTAAATATATTAATCTAAACACAAGCTTTAAACTAATTACTATTGTAATAGTCTTAGTACATTTTGTTGCATTGCATTTGCTTGACTCATAGCATAAGTACCAGCTTGAGCAACAATGTTTTGTTTACTAAAGTTCGCACTCTCTTGAGCATAATCAACATCTCTAATAACAGATTCTGCATTTTTGATGTTAGTTTGTTGCGTACCTAAGTTTCTAACCGCAGACTCTAATTGGTTTTGAGTAGAACCGAAATCAGCTCTCCATCCATTTAGTCTATCTAACGCTTGGTCAACTTCTAACATTTGTGTTCTAGCATTAGCAGCAGTAATACCTGCTCCACCAGCACTAGTAACACCTGCACTAACTAAACCATCTAATGGAGATAAACTTAATCCAATCGTATTTGATTGAACACTGTCCCCAGTAGAAATAGTATTAGCAGCTTTGTCACCCATTTGGAATGTTTGTGACGATGCTGTTCCTGTACCTGTCGCACTTGCTTGTAATAGTTGAATACCATTATAGTTCGTTTGCGAAGCAATATTATCTAATTGGTCTAATAATTTAGAAACATCTTTCGAAATAGCAACTCTACCAGCAGTAGAAGTTGTAGCCGTTGCAGCTTGAATTAATTTCGTTTTTACAATATCTAAAATATTAGATTGCTCAGCCATAGCTTTATCAGCAATTTGTGTTAAAGCAATAGCAGAATTACCATTTGAAATAGCCTGACCAGTACCACTTGCTTGTGTTCTTAGTTTATCAGCAATTGCTAATCCAGATGAATCATCACTTGCTTTATTAATTCTAAGACCCGAACTTAATTTTTCTAATGAACTACTTAAATTAGAATTTGTTCTTGTTGCCGATTCTTGAGCTGTCATTGCAGCTACATTTGTGTTAATTCTCATAATAAATCCTTTATATGATAAAAAGATTTACCCTGATACGGGAGCCTGAAACGTTCTTGTTGTTACCCAAGCATAGAAGGAGGACCTTCTTCGGAATCACTTGATCCCTATAATATAATGTGTTTCAACCCCATAAACTCCACAAATTAAATCAATACAAATTATTGTAATAATCTAGTCACATTTTGTTGCATTGCATTTGCTTGACTTAATGCATAAGTTCCCGCTTGTGCAATGATGTTTTGTTTATTAAAGTTTGCACTCTCTTGAGCGTAATCAACATCTCTAATCACTGATTCAGCATTTTTAATGTTAGTTTGTTGCGTACTTAAGTTTCTAACCGCAGACTCTAATTGGTTTTGAGTAGAACCGAAGTCAGCTCTCCATCCATTTAGTCTATCTAACGCTTGGTCAATCTCAAGCATCTGAGCTCTTGCGTTACCAGCAGTAATACCAGTACCACCAGCACTAGTAACACCAGCACTAACCATTCCAACTAAACCATTTAAACTTAATCCAGTAGTGTTTGATCTTACACTATCACTAGTAGAAATAGTATTAGCAGCTTTATCACCCATTTGGAAAGTGTGAGAAGAAGCTGTACCACCAGTTCTAAATGTAGTATCACCTTGTAAAAGTTGAATACCATTGTAGTTAGTTTGTTGTGCGATATTGTCTAATTGATCTAATAATTTATCAACATCTTTACCAATAGCTTGTCTACCAGCTGTAGAAGTAGTAGCAGTAGCAGCTTGAATTAATTTAGTTTTAACGATATCTAAAATATTAGATTGCTCAGCCATAGCTTTATCAGCAATTTGAGTTAAAGCAATTGCAGAACTACCATTTGAAATAGCCTGACCAGTACCACTTGCTTGAGTTCTTAATTTATCAGCAATAGATAAACCAGAAGCATCATCACTAGCTTTATTGATTCTAAGACCAGAAGAAAGTTTTTCTAAAGAAGTACCAAGTACTTTGTTAGTATTTGAGTTTGATTCCATAGCTTGCATAGCAGCTACATTTGTATTGATTCTCATAATAAATCCTTTTTTTAGAGATAAAAAGATTTACCCTGACACGGGAGCCTAATAACATTCTTGTTTCACCAAGCATAGAGTTTTAACTCTTCGGAATCAATTGATTCCTATTCGTTCCCTTTAGGAAAGGGATTAACACCCAAGAGTGTCATTCCTTTTCCTAAAGGTATAATAGAATTATTACACACCAATTCTTAAAATTAGATTAATTTGAATAAAGATATTAAAAAAGGCCTAGAAAAAAAACTAGACCTTGATTAGTTATCTTCGACTTTACCTCTATTGAAGTAGTCTCATAACGTTTTGAGATACATTATTCGCCTGACTCATTGCATAAGTACCAGCTTGTGAGATAATGTTTTGTTTATTGAAGTTAGCAGACTCAGCAGCGTAATCAACATCTCTAATAACAGACTCAGCTGCTTTGATATTAGTTTGTTGTGTTGCTAGGTTTCTAACCGCAGACTCTAATTGGTTTTGAGTAGAACCGAAGTCAGCTCTCCATCCATTTAGTCTATCTAAAGCATCATCAATCTCAACCATTTGAGTTCTTGCATTAGCAGCAGTAAGACCAGTACCACCAGCACTAGTAACACCACCACTAACTTGTCCAAGAAGAGTACTTAAACTAAGACCAGTAGTATTTGACTGTACAGTGTCACTAGTAGAAATAGTATTAGCAGCTTTGTCACCCATTTGGAAAGTGTGAGAAGCAGCTGTAGCCCCAGTTCTAAAAGTAGTATCACCTTGTAAAAGTTGAATACCATTGTAGTTAGTTTGTTGTGCAATATTATCTAATTGGTCTAATAATTTATCAATATCTTTACCAATAGCTTGTCTACCAGCAGTAGAAGTAGTAGCAGTAGCAGCTTGAATTAATTTCGTTTTAACGATATCTAAAATATTAGATTGCTCAGCCATAGCTTTATCAGCAATTTGAGTTAAAGCAATAGCAGAATTACCATTTGAAATAGCTTGACCAGTACCACTTGCTTGAGTTCTTAATTTATCAGCAATTGCAAGTCCTGAAGCATCATCACTTGCTTTGTTGATTCTAAGACCTGAACTTAATTTCTCTAATGAGTTTGTTAAGCTTTTATTTGTATTTGTATTAGCCTCTCTTGCTTGTAAAGAAGCTACGTTTGTATTGATTCTCATTTTATTCCCTTTTTAGGATTCATAACATATCTATATATTCTAGATAATAGCTAAGCTAAGTTTAAATTTTGTTTAAAATAACCCCAGATTCGATATGTTTTGTGTAGGCAAACTGGTCAAATAATGCAAATTTTTCTATTCTATGAGTTTTAGTTAATTCTTCTAAATCTCTGTGTAAAGTCTCTGGATTACATGAAATATAAATTATTTGATTATAATCAGTAACTAATTTTCTAGTTAAATCATCAAGTCCTGCTCTTGGAGGATCAACAAAAATTGTTGAGAAATTATAATCTTTAAGGTTTACATTTTTTAGTCTATTAAACTCTCTTTTTTCTTCTAATGCTTCTACGAACTCTTCTGCACTCATTCTAATAAAATCAATGTTAGTAGTTTCATTTAATTCACAGTTTTTAAGGGCTGAATTAATTGAAGTTTTTGAAATTTCAGTAGCTAAAACTTTTCTAAATTTAGTAGCTAATGGAATTGTAAAATTCCCGCCACCACAGTATAATTCACATAAATCACTTTCATTTGGTTTAATGTTATTTAATACCCATTCGATCATCTGAACATTAACTTTTGTATTAGGTTGAGTAAATCCACCTTCTTTATATTGGAAATGAAAGTTTTGATTATTTATATTTAAAGTTTCATTGATATAGTCTTGACTTAAAACTACTTTTTGTTTTCTACTTCTACCAATGATTTTGATTTTATATTTTTCTTCTAAAAGTTTTGCTTCTTCTTCCCATTGTGAATCAAGTTTTCTATGATAAATTAGTGTAACTAACATATCTTTTGTTGTAGAACCTAAAAACTCGATAGCATATATTTTAAAAGATAAAGTTTGTGTTGATGATAAATCTTCTAAAAGTTTTGGCATTAGCTCTTTTATTTGAGGACTTACTATTTGACATGAATTAATCTCTAAAGTTGTTTTTTCAAAACTTGTCATAGCATAAGATAAAGTAGGGCTGTCATTCTCATCAAAGTTTTTCCATATTCTAAACTCTGCTCTGTTTCTAAAGTTTTCAGTTTCACTTTTAATAATTTCAAAAGTTTCATTTGTAAAGTTAGAAAATCTCTCTTCTTCTCTTTGTTTTTTATACTCTAATTGTTCATTATATGTTTTATCATATAAAGTACATGAACCACATGTACCAAAATATTCGCAATTCATCGTTTATCCTCTTTTATTTAATACGATATTATATACAATCTACTATAATACGCACATGAAAGAAAATTGGCAAGAACAACTACACTCACTATTAAATTGTGATTTAAAAGAGCTTTATCCCCTAGCAAGAAGTTTAAACAGAAAATTAGAGTTTTACGTAGGACCTACAAACTCAGGAAAAACTTATAATGCTATGAAACAGTTAAAGCAAGGAAATTCAGGTTTATATCTAGCACCATTAAGACTATTGGCTCTTGAAGGTTATGAGGATTTAAAAGCATCAAATATTGATGCAAGTTTAGTTACAGGAGAAGAGCAAATCTTTGATGAAGAGGCAGCTCATGTTTGTTCAACTATTGAAATGCTTGATTTTGATTTAGATGTTGATGTTGCTGTAATTGATGAAGTTCAAATGCTTGATGATATAGATAGAGGATGGGCTTGGGTAAATGCAATTATAGGAGTTCCTGCAAAAAAAGTAATTATGACAGGAAGTGTAAATGCCTTAGAAGCAGTTAAAAAAATTGCAGATTATTTAGGCGAAGAATTAGAAATTGTAAAACATAAAAGAAAAACACCTTTAGAATTAATGCAAAGACATACCTCTTTGGATAACTTAAGTAGTGGTACTGCACTTATAGCATTTTCAAGAGCAGATGTTTTAAAACTTAAACAAAAACTTCAAAAAAAGTATAGAGTTTCTGTAATTTATGGAAACTTATCTCCTGAAGTAAGACGTGATGAAGCAAGAAGATTTAGAGAAGGGGAAAGTGATGTTCTTATTGCAACAGATGCGATTGCAATGGGTCTTAATTTGCCAATTCATACAATTTTATTTACAACGGATACAAAATTTGATGGTATTAGCCGAAGAAAACTAACAGTTAATGAAATAGTTCAAATTGCTGGAAGAGCAGGAAGATATGGTCACTTTGAAGCAGGTTTATTGGGTGCAACAAGAAGAGATGTTTTAAAGCATATTCAAGTTGAATTTAAAAAACCAATAAAAACTATTAAACCTCCTTTTAAAGTAAAAATTAATGCTGCACAATTAGAAGGTTTAGCTAGTCATATAAAAACAAAGTCTTTAACAAAGACTTTAATGTATTTTGCAAAAAATATGTATTTTAGTGGTCCTTTTGTAGCTTCAAATATTTCTTCAATGCTTGAAGCTTCAAAAATTGTTGATTCAAGACATAATTTAAAGCTTGAAGAAAAATATTTATTAGCACAAGCGCCAATAACAACAAAATCAGCGATAATTCTACAAGCATATGAAGCCTATATTGCCGCAGTAATTAAAAAAAGAGTTTGTAGATATAAGCCTTCAATTACTCTTCCTAAAAAAAGTGAAATCACGCAAAGAGATTTACTTTTAGTAGAAGATGAAGTGAAAAAAATATCTTTATATTTATGGCTTTCTTACAAGTTACCAGAGATTTTTCCAGACCATGATAAAGCTTATATTTTAAGAAACTCTTTTAATTCTTTTATTGAGCAAACATTAAAGTCAAATTTATCTCATGAGAAATCAAATAATTTTAAAAAGCCCAAAAGAAATAATTTTTCAAATGAAAATAATAAAAAAAGAGTCTACCCAAGAAGAAGAAATAAAAACAGTTTTAAGTAGAAAAAATACGAGAATTAGATAAAATATACACTAAAAGAATAGACTACTTGTATAAAAGGAAAATATGCCATGATAAAGTTGTTTAAAGGTAGTGATTACGATACTTTTCTAAAAGAACTACTAAAAAGCAATATTGATGCTAGCAAAATACAAAAGCTAATAGATGATGGCATAGATATAAACAAAGTAGATGAAAAAGGTAGAACAATTCTTTTTTCCCTTGTGGCAAAAAGAAAAATTGATGCTATAAAAATACTTCTTCAAAATAATATTGATATTTCAATAGAAGATGAATATGGCAAAACTGTTTTAGCTGAAGCTGTTTCAAGAGGCGATGGAATGATGATTCGATTTCTTCTTGATAATGGTTGCAATGTAAATGACAAAAACTCTTCAAATAGAACTATTTTACAAGATGTTGCTTTAGAAGGCGACTATAAAACTTTCAGAGTTCTGATGAATTACAATCCTGAATATAATTTAAAAGACAATTATAATAAAACTGTTTTATATGATGCTGTTGAAGGTGGAAATGTAAATATTGTAAAAGATGTTATTAACAATATTGATGATATCAATCTTTTAGACGAAAATGAACAAACAGTTTTATATACAGCAGTTTTAAAAGAAGATAGTGAAATCGCTAAAACTTTAATCTTAAATGGTATAGACATTAACAAAAAAGATATTGACGGTCAAACAGTTTTATTTAATACTGTTCTTCAAGGTGAGAAAAGTTTAGATTTAATAATGCTATTAGTAAAAAAAGGAATAAATCTAAATACGGTTGATAAAAATCATAGAACAATTTTAGATGAGATTTTGCATATATTAGAGTTGCAAAAATTAAAACCAGCAGAGCTTGAAGGTAAGTATGTAACTATCAAAGGTGATAAAAACTATTTAGCTTTAGCTTCACTTTTAATTAAAAATGGATTACTTGTAGATAGATTTGATGATGAAGGTAATACTACTTTATGGAAAGAAATCCAAAAGCAAAATTATGAAAATATAGAGTTTTTACTTAAAAGTGGAGCTAATATTAATACTAGAAATGAAATGGGTCAAACTATATTCTTCAAAGAAGTTTTAAAAGGTTACCCTAATTTTAAAATGATTAGTTATCTAGTAAAACATGGTGTTGATATAAATATTAGAGATCATGAAGAGAAAAGTGCTTTTGATTATTTAATTGAAAAGGTTTACAAAACAGAAAATTTAATTCAAGCAGAAGAAGCAGAACCAAAAGGTTACATGATTTTATTGAAAAAGTTATTGCCTTTAAAACCAAAACTTGATGAAGTAAGAAGTGATGGTAGAAATGTTTTATTTGATGTGGTAAAGTATAATCATTTTGAATTAATTAAAACTCTTTTAAATTATGGTATGGATGCCAACATAAAAGATAAAGAAGGAAATACTCCTTTATCAATAATGATTGAAGCAGGTACAAAACTTAAGATTAAAGAAGCTAGAGAAAGATTCTTAGAGAGACTTGTGTTCTTTTTAAAATTTAGAGTAAATTTAGAAGCTCAAGATAAAGATGGAAGAACAGTTTATCATAAGGCTGTAATAGCTGATGATTTGGAACTTGTAGAAAAACTTTTAACAAAAAAAGTAAATTTAGATATAAAAGATAAACAAGGAAGAACAGCACTTCATCATACTCAATGGACTGGAAACTACAAAATTGCAAGATGGTTAATAGCAGCAGGTGCTAATATGAATGAACCTGATAATGCAGGGTTTACTCTTTTAAACTATGCAGCGATTTTTGGACATGTAAAACTTGTAATTGCACTTGTAGCTTCAGGTGTTTTAATGTATAACAGAAATCCTAAAAGTAAAAAAGTTGCACAATTTTTCAAAGATAAGGAAAAAAATCTTCTGAAATTATTAAAAAGTAATATTAGTGATGATAAAATGCGATATTCATTAAAAGAAGTTGCTGAGAATTTAATAAAAGAAGTAAATGAAGTTTTAGAAGGATAAAAATGAACAATAAGTCAATCATTATATTAGCTGCAGGTGCTGGTACAAGAATGAAATCTCAAAAACCAAAGGTTTTACATGAGATTTCAGGTAAACCAATGTTATATTACTCAATCAAAGAAGCATTAGAATTAAGTGATGATGTAACTGTTGTTTTATATCACCAAGCCTCTAGAGTTCAAAGTGAAATGGAAAAATACTTTGACAATATCAATTATGTAATACAAGACCATGAAAACTATCCAGGAACTGGTGGGGCTGTTATGGGAATAACTCCTAAATATGAGCAAACATTAGTTTTAAATGGTGATATGCCTTTAATTCAAGCAGAAGAGTTAAAAAAGTTTGATATTGACGCAACTATTGTAATGTCAGTATTAGAACTTGATAGTGCTGATGGATATGGAAGAGTTATTGTTGAAAATGGAAATGTAAAAAAAATAGTTGAACAAAAAGATGCATCTTTAGAAGAATTAGCAGTAACAACTGCAAATGCAGGGATTTATCAGTTTGAGACTAAGTTTTTATTACATAATCTTCCAAAACTTTCAAATGATAATGCTCAAAAAGAGTATTATATAACTGATTTAATTGAGATGGCTATAAACGAAGGTAAAACATTAAAACCTTTAGCTGTAAATGAAGAAAACTTCAAAGGAGTTAATTCGAAAGTTGAATTAGCTGATGCAGAAGTTATTCATCAAAATAGAATAAAAAAAGAGTTTTTAAAAGCTGGTGTTATTATGAGACTGCCTGATACTATATATATAGAAGAGGGTGTTCAAATAGAGGGTGAGTCTATTTTAGAAAATGGAGTTACACTTTTAGGAAATACAAAAATTGTTAATTCTCATATTAAGACAAACACAGTGGTTGAAGACTCTATTTTAATTGATAGTGATGCAGGACCAATGGCAAGAATTAGACCAGGAAGTGAACTAAACTCTACTCATATTGGTAACTTTGTAGAAACTAAAAAAGCAAAACTAAATGGTGTAAAAGCAGGGCATTTAACATACCTTGGAGATTGTGAGATTGATGAGGGAACAAATATTGGTTGTGGTACGATTACTTGTAATTATGATGGTATTTCTAAATACAAAACAATTATTGGTAAAAATGTATTTGTAGGTTCAGATACACAACTAATAGCACCCGTAACACTTGAAGATGATACGATGATTGGTGCAGGTTCAACTGTAACACAAGATGTAAAAAGTGGTCAACTTTATACAACAAGAGCTAAGAAAAGAGCGGTAGAGGGCTACTTTTATAAACATTTTGAAAACAAAAAGTAAAAGAAGATAGATGTTATTAAAAGATAAAAAAATTTTAGTTGCAGTAACAGGTTCTATTGCAATTTATAAAACACTTGATTTAATAAGACTTTATATAAAAGCTGGTGCAAAAGTTAGAGTTATTATGACGCAGAGTGCAAAAAAGTTTATTTCACCTATAACTTTTGAGGCTATTTCACAAAATAAAGTTTTAGAAGAGTCAAACGAGAGTTGGGATAAAAATCAAGACTATAATCATATTGATATAGGAAAGTGGTCTGATATTTTTGTAATAGCTCCTTGTAGTGCAAATACTATAAATAAGCTTTCAAATGGGCTTGCAGATAATTTACTAACACAAGTTGCTCTTGCATATCCAAGAATGAAGCTTTTAGCACCTGCTGCTAATACAAATATGTTAAGAAATCCAATAACTCAAGCAAGTATCAAAATGCTTAAACTTTGTAATTTTGAAATAGTTCAAACACAAACAAAAGAGCTTGTTTGTAAAGATGTTGGTGATGGGGCTATGGCAGATCCTGAAACAATATTTTGGGCAACTGCAAAAGAGCTTTTAAAAGATGAGTATTGGGTAAATAGAAAAGTTGTGCTAAGTGGTGGTGGAACTGTAGAGAAGATTGATGATGTAAGATATTTATCAAATTTCTCTTCTGGGAAAATGGCTTCTTCTTTAGCAATGGCACTTTATTTAAAAGGTGCGGAGGTTTGTTTAGTTAGTTCAAGAGGTCATGAGAATTTACCTAGTGATATTCATATTATTCCTGTGCAAAGTTCACAAGAGATGTATGAGTATTTAGTTGATTCTATTAGAGTAGCTAAAAAAGGCGTTTTAACAAAAACTACTTTAATGGATGATTCAAGGCCTGAACTTATTCAAAAAACTCCATTTTTATTTATGGTAGCAGCTGTTAGTGATTATGTTCCTAAGTTTCCACAAGAAGGGAAAATGAAAAAAGAGATGATTGGTGATTCTTGGAACTTAGAGCTTAAAAAAAATATTGATATTTTAAGTTCCCTTGACAAAAGTGAAATGATTAGCATTGGTTTTAAAGCTGAAATGGATGAAGTTACAGCTTTAAATTCAGCTTCTTCAATGCTTCAAAATAAAAATCTTGATGCAGTTTGTTTAAATATTTTAAATGATGAAAATAGTTTTGGCTCTAATACAAATGAAATCGAACTTATTCTAAAAAATAATTCATACTCATTTAAAGGTGAAAAACTTGATGTATCAATGGGTATTTTAAATAGACTACAAAATGAGTTCATAGATAATGAGTAGTGAGCATAGAGTACCTATTCATATAGCCATGATAATGGATGGCAATGGAAGATGGGCTAAAGAGAGAGGTTTAAAAAGAACAGCAGGACATGAAGAGGGTGCTAAAGTAGTAAGAAATATTACTAAATACTGTATGAGTATAGGAGTTAAATATCTTACTTTATACGCCTTTTCAACTGAAAACTGGAAAAGACCTAAACTTGAAGTTGAGTTTTTAATGAAGCTTTTAGATAAGCACTTAAAGGTAGAATTGGAAATATATCTAAAAAATAATGTTAGATTTAAAGCTATTGGCGATTTAAGTAAATTTTCTAAAAAGCTTCAAGAAACTATTAAAAATACAGAAGAAAAAACATCAAAATGTGATGGCTTGACACAAGTTTTAGCACTAAATTATGGTTCTAAAGATGAAATTGTAAGAGCAGTAAAAAAGCTAAATGACAAAGGTTTAGAAGTTACTGAAGAAAACTTAGAGTCTTGTTTAGATACAGCAGGAATTCCTGCTGTTGATATTATGATTAGAACAAGTGGAGAGGTTAGACTTTCAAACTATTTATTATGGCAAAATGCCTATGCTGAAATGTTTTTCACTCAAACATATTGGCCTGATTTTAACACTCATGAATTAGATGATATTATAAGTGATTTTAACTCTAGAGAGAGAAGATTTGGAGCTGTTTAGTTTTATATTTGGGGCAGTTATTGGTTCATTTTTAAATGTACTAATTTCAAGATTGCCTCAAGGTCTTTCAATAGTAACTCCTAGAAGTTTTTGTCCTTCATGCAAAAAAACAATCCCTTGGTATTATAATATTCCTTTAATCTCTTATATTTTTTTAAAAGCAAAGTGTGGTTTCTGTAAAGAAAAAATACCAGCAAGCTATTTTATAGTTGAATTATTAAGTGCTTGTTTGACTTTAGTTTTTTTTATAAAGTTTTCACTGTCTTATGAATTTTTTATCTCAATCACTCTTTTTTATATATTATTAACACTATCTTTTATTGATTTTAAGTACAAAGCTGTTCCTGATTATCTTTTACTTATGGTTTTGGTTCTATCTTTTTTTGTAACAACTCAATCTTTATTTGAGGCATTTAAAAGTGCATTTATATTTTCAGGAGCTTTTGTTTTATTAAATTTTGTATTAACTTTTTACGTTCAAAATATAAAATCAAGAATTACAAAAAATGAGAGTCTAAAAACTCAAGAAGCCCTAGGTGAGGGAGATATACCGATTTTAGCGATGATGGCAGTAGTCCTTGGAGTAAAAGCAGCTATTATAGCTGTATTTTTAGCCTCTATTTTTGCTATAATACCATCAATTTATTCAAGTTTTATAAAAAAAGATGTTCAAACTCCATTTATTCCATATTTAGTTTTAGGTTTTTATGTTGAATATTTTTTTGTATTAGAAGATTTTTTAAAGGTTAGTATTTGAAATTAAAACACTATTTATATTCTCAATTAGCAATTACATTTTTCCCAATATTTTTTGGTTTATATTTTATTACTTCGGTTGTTTTTTTAGTAAAAATTGCTTCATTAACATCAATTATTACAATAAACTTTTTTGAGTTATTTCAACTATATTCATATGTAATACCTCAAATCATATTTTATACAGTTCCTATTTCTTTTTTCATTTCATTGGTGATAACTTTATCTAAATTAGCAAGTGAATATGAGCTTACAGTTATTACTTCTTTTGGATTAAATCCTTTAAAGGTTATGAAAGTATTTTTGCCTTTAACACTTCTTTTATCAATTGCTTTAGTAGTAGTTTCTATTGGTCTTATACCAAAAACAAAGTTTTTAACTAAGCAGTTTTTAGATGTGAAAAAGAAAGAAGCCAATTTTAATATTAAAGCTTCAGAGTTTGGACAAAAGTTTGGTGACTGGTTAATATACATCCAAGATAAAGATGATAAAACTTATAATAATATCAAGCTTTTTAAAACACAAAATGAGAAAGATCAATTTATCATTAGTGATTCAGCAGTTCTAAATAATGATAAAGGAGATTTAACATTTAAGTTAGATTCTGGAAAAGCATTTTTTATAGATGAAAATGAGATAAATCAAATCAATTTTAAATCAATGCTTATAAATGATTCTATTGCAAATAGTAGAATGGGTGAGTTTACTACTACTTATGATTATTGGCAGGAGAAAATAAAAAAAGGTCACGATATTGATGATTTTACTTTCTTTATTTTAACATCAATGTTTCCTGTATTTTCTCTTTTCTTAGTAGTTTCTTTTGGTTATTTTAATCCTAGATATGAAAAAAATAGAGCAGTTATGTATTCTATTTTAGCCGCAGTAATTTATTATGTAGTTGCAAAATCTTTAGGAAAAAATTTAGAACTTCATAGTTTATATGTATTACCAACAATTTGGCTTTTAGGTAGTTACTTTATTTTTAGTAAAACTGTAAAAAAAGAGTATTAATATGAATATTAAGTTTAATATCTCATATGATGGGTCTATTTATAAAGGTTCTCAAAGACAACCTGAGGGTGGAACTGTTGAAGATGAACTTTTAAAAGTTTTTAAAAGAATCAATATTGATACAAAAATTGTATTAAGTGGAAGAACAGATAAAGAAGTGCATGCAACAGGACAAGTTTTTAACTGTCAAATTCCAGAGTATTGGAGTAATTTATCTAAGTTAAAAGAGGTTTTAAATAGACAATTACCAAGCTCAATTAAAGTAAATAGTGCTATAAAAGTTCATAATGAGTTTCACTCACGTTTTCATGGAAAAAAAAGAGTTTATCGATATTTAGTTACTACAAAACCTACAACGCCTTTTAATGACAAGTTTGTTAGCTATGAACCTTATATAAATGAAAAGCTAATTAGCGAAGCTATAAAAGAGTTTATAGGTGAGCATGATTTTAGATATTTCCACAAGATGGGAAGTGATAAGGATATTACTGTAAGAGAAGTGTTTAATGCTTCATTTTATAAATATAAAGATATCTATGTTTTTAGATTTGAAGCAAACTCATATCTTAGATCTCAAATTAGATTAATGGTTGGTTTTTTACTTCAAATTTCAAGGGGAAATTTAACAAAGAAGGATTTAGTAGAACAGCTAAATCTAAAAAAACATATCTATAAAGTACCTGCCTTACCAAATGGTTTGTATCTAGCAAAAATTAAATATTAGAAAGGAAAAATATGGTTTTTAAAAAAAAGAAGTTTTATTCTCTCTCTGATATTAAAAACCAAGTTGTTTATACTCCTTTAATTTTTGTAATAATTCTTGCTGTATTCTCATCTTTAGTTGTTTACTTTTTTTATAAACATCAAGAAGCAAATAAAGTAAAGCTTTTAGAACAGAGTGAAAACTTTTATAATCAAAATATTTTAAGTGAATATATTAGTTTAATAAATATAAAAAGAAGTGAAAAGATTGATTCTCAAGAAAACAATTTGATAAAACTTGTTTATGAATTAAAAGGTTATACAAGATCATTTCTTTTAAGTAATAAAGCTATTGATTATGAAGTATTAGAAAATTATATTTATAATTTAGAACAGACTCAAAATGTTGAGTTTATTCTTTTTGATGCCATCAGATATAAAGTAATTCATGGAGATAATATCTTAGAGTATTTACGAAAGCAAACAAATTCTAAAATAGTCTCTAAAAAATTCAACCATTTTATGCTTAAAAATATTCAATATAATAGTAATGATAATATGACTTATTGGATAGATAGTCATAAAAAAGATGTTAGATTATCTTACTTTAATTTTATTAATCCAAATGGTTTAATGTTAGGTGTTTTTTCAAAGGTTGATGATTTAAAAGCACTTACTAAACAATCTATTTTAAATACAATTGAAAACTCAAGTAAACTTGAAGATAAGGCTCACTTTGTATTTTATGATATAAATGAAAAAGTCGTTTATAACTATAATGGAAAGAATAAAAAGATATTAGTAAAAGATATAAATAGATTTGATTTACTTGATAATAATAGTTTTGTATATACTTTCCCAAAGTATAACTATAAGATTATTGTAAAAAACAATTTTGTTGAAAAAAGAAAAAAACAGATTAAACTTGACCAAGAAAATAGAATGTTAATTGGTATTTTCTTAGTTTTATTTGTAGCTCTTTTACTTATAACTACTGCAAATATTTTTGGAAGATTTATTAATACTATTTTCAATAGATACAACACAAGACTTGAAAGAAAAAATCTTTTACTTACAAAATGGAAAGATAGATATGAGCTTGCAATTATTGCTTCAAATGATGGATTATGGGATATAAATCTTAAAACAAATAAAATCTTTTTCTCAAATAAATGGCTGAATATGTTTGGTTATAAAAGAGATGAAATTCAAAACTTTAAAGAGTGGTTAACTTTAGTTCATGAAGAAGATAAAGCAGAAGTTCTAAAGAAATTTAGTGAACATGTAGAAGGGAAAAGTGAACATTTTATCTGTGAATATAGACTAAAAGATAAAAGAGGTGATTTCAAATGGGTTTTAGTAAGAGGAAAAGCTTTTATTGATGAAAATACTAGTCGTATGCTTATGATGTCTATGGACATCGATGATAGGATGACTTTAACTAAAGAGTTAAGAGATGTAGAACTTCTAACAGAGTTTGGAAGAATCGTAATTTTTAGATGGCATAATAATGAAGATTTAACAGTTAAATTTGTTTCAAAAAGTATTGAGACTTATGGATATTCTCCTTTAGAGTTTATAGAAACAAATAATGCCTTCTTTAGTTTTGTATATGAAAAAGATATTGTTAAATTAAAAAATAGAATTACAAAAGCTATTAATAATGATGAATCTTCATTTACTAGTATTCATAGAGTTATTGATAAGCAAAAAAATATTAAGTGGGTATATAACAGAACTATTTTAGTTAAAGATGATTATGGTCAGGTAACTTCTTTATATGGTTACTTAAATGATATTACAAAAATAAAAATGAATGAAGAGGATTTAAAAGTAAGAGTAAAAGAAGAGGTTGAGAAAAACATTGAAAAAGATAGAATGTTAATTCAGCAAAATAAGATGGCTTCAATGGGAGAAATGCTTGGTAATATCGCCCATCAATGGAGACAGCCTTTAAATAATATAAATCTTTTACTTCATTTTATTAGAGATAATTTCAAAAATTTCACAAAAGAAGATTTACATGAATCAGTTGCTAGTGCGAAACTTCAAATTGATTATATGAGTCAAACTATTGATGATTTTAGAAACTTCTATCAGCCAACAAAAGATAAAAAACTATTTGATATTAAGCAGTCTTTAGTACAAAGTTCAAAGATTGTTGCTACATCTTTTGAACAAAATGGTGTGGACTTAGAAATTCTTGGGGATAGTGTAGAAATAGAAAGTTATGAAAATGAGTTTGAGCAAGTTATTGTTAATATTTTAAATAATGCAGTTGATGCTGCTATCATAAAAAAGAAAGAAGAGAAGTTCTCTCCTAAAGTATTAATTAATATAAAAAAGGCTGAAGATATAATTATTTCTATTTCTAATAATTGTGGAAATGTGGAAAAAGAAGTACTTGATAGAATGTTTGAACCTTATTTTACTACAAAGTTTGAGAATCAAGGTACAGGAATTGGTCTTTATATGGCAAAAATAATTATTGAAAAGAATATGAAAGGCAAAATTGAAGCATTCAATAAAGATGAGGGTGTTGAGTTTATAATAAAACTATGCGCTTAATAAAAAATTTGTTATAATGCTAGTTATTTATAACATAAGATAGGTAGAAAGAAAAGATATGAGTGAGTATAAAACAAGAGTATTATTAGTTGAAGATGAAGATGTAGCAAGAAAAACTCTTGCTTTTTATCTGAATACTATATTTGATGAAGTAGTTGTTGCAACTGACGGAGATGAAGGTTTTAATACAATAAAAGAGAATCTTCAAAGTAATAAAGAGTTTGATTTAGTATTAACAGATCTTAAAATGCCAAATAAAAATGGTATGGATATGATTGAAGAGATTTTAAAACTTGTTCCAGAACAAAGATTTATTATAGTAAGTGCCCATAAAAATGAAGAGGATTTACTAAAATTAATCAACTTAAGAGTTTTAGGTTATTTTGTTAAACCATTAAATATTGATAATATGATGGAAATGCTTCAAAAAGCAAAAAAAGAAGTATTAGAAGATAAAAAAGATAGCTCTAAAAATAGTGATTTAATTGAACTTAATAAAACTTATACATACAATTTAGCAAATGATAAATTATATAATCAAGAAAATATTGTAAAGCTTTCAAAAAAAGAGTCTGATATTTTAACTGTATTAATCAAAAATCTAGGAGAAGTAGTATCTGTTGAAACTTTTAAAGAACAAGTTTGGGGTGATATTGATACGAATGATTCTGCATTTAGAACAGTAATGAAAAGGTTAAAAGATAAAATTATTGAAGATGATTTCGTAATTTCTCATAAGGGTTATGGATATATTATTGAGAAACCATTTGTAAAATAGATTTATTTTATTTAGCTATTAAAAAAGGGGAAAGAGTTTAAGTCTTTCCCCTTTTTTTTGCTTTAAAGTTCAGCTTCGTGAACTGAAACTTTTGAAGCTTTATCTTTTGCTTTTTGCAATACATAAAGTACTGCAAAAATACCAATACCTATAGCATAAGAGATATAGTGAGTTGGTAAGTTTAAGAATGACTCTACAATCTTAGGTAAGAACATAAATGGAACTATACTTAAGAATATAAATCTTTCAATTACATTTGCTTTTGTAATGAAGTATCCTTGTGAGAAACAAGAGAATGCTAACATTCCAACAAGTGCTGTTGCAAATATTACAACAATATCAACTGGGTTTGTTATCCATACCCATCCTGCTGGATTAGAAGGATTAAGTTCATCAACACTAGCAATTAATAATAACTCGGGGTTAAAGAAGAACATAAACGGTAAAATAGCCGTTCTAATATCATATTTAAACCCTTGGATACCTGTTTTAATTGGGTCTGCTTTTGCAATACCCGCTGCTGCATAGGCGGCAAGTCCTACTGGTGGGGTATCATCTGCTAAAATACCAAAGTAGAATACAAATAAGTGAGCCGCAATTGCAGGAATTAAGAATCCATTATCTTGTGCTAATACTAAAATAACTGGCGCAGTTAATGAAGCCATTACGATATAGTTAGCAGTAGTTGGTAATCCCATACCTAAAATAAGTGAGATAACAGCTGCTAAGATAAGAATTAAGAAGATGTTTCCACCTGATAATGTCTCAATAACTTCTAATAATACTTGACCAAGTCCTGTTAATGTAATAGAACCAACTACAATACCAGCTAAGGCTGTAGCAATTGCAATAGGAACCATGTTTTTAGCACCACTAATCATACCCGCTAAGATATCAACAAATCCAGATAACCAAATCTCTCTAGTTAATTTTTGTCCTGTAATAATAGCTTTAAGTGGGTGTTGAACAACCATTAACATCATAAGTAACATAATTGCATTAAATGCAGCACTTGCAGCTGATTCTCTTAAAATCATAAGTGTATATAATAAGAAGAAAATAGGAACTAAATAGTGAATACCTTGAGCAAATGTTTTCCATTTTGGAGGTAAATCCTCATCATCCATACCTTTAAGACCTAATTTTAATGCCTCTAAGTGAACAATATAAAATAGTGCAAAGTATGAAACAAATGCAGGAATAAACGCAGCAAAAATTACATCTGTATATGCCATACCTAAGAACTCTGCAATAATAAATGCAGCAGCACCCATAACAGGAGGCATTAATTGACCATTTGTAGATGAGGCAACTTCAACCGCTCCTGCTTGTTCTGGCCTAAATCCAGTTTTTTTCATTAATGGAATTGTAAATGTACCAGTTGTAACAGTATTTGCAATAGAAGATCCAGACATAATACCTGTAAATCCAGATGCAACAACAGAAGCTTTTGCAGGACCACCTCTATATTTTCCAAGCATAGCAAATGCTAAGTTAATGAAATATTCACCAGCCCCAGCTTTATCTAAAAGTGAACCAAATAGTACAAAAAGAAAAACAAATCCAGCAGATACTCCAAGAGGAACACCAAAAATACCTTCAGTTGTTAAGTACATATGTCCAGCTAGTTTATTTAAACTTGCACCCTTGTGAATAATAAGCTCAGGCATATAAGGACCAAGTAAATCATATGCAATAAAGACAATAGCAATTAAACTTAAGGCAAAACCTAAAACTCTTCTACCTGCTTCAATTAAAATAACAATTGCAAATAAAGCAATAAATATATCAAGTGCTGTATAGTCACCTGGTCTTAAAGCAAGTTCATCATACATAAAAGCTATATATCCAGCACTTATTAATCCAAGTGTTGCAAACATATAACCAAACCATCTAATTTTTCTTAAAAAGTACTCTTTTTTAAACATTGGATAGATTAAAAAAGCTAAAATCATGGCAAAACTTAAGTGAACAGATCTAGTAATTGTTGAATTAACAGGTTCAATTACTATATAAAGCTGAAATAAAGACC
This sequence comes from Arcobacter pernae, assembly GCF_049472135.1. Taxonomy (NCBI): domain Bacteria; kingdom Pseudomonadati; phylum Campylobacterota; class Epsilonproteobacteria; order Campylobacterales; family Arcobacteraceae; genus Arcobacter; species Arcobacter pernae. Next base: position 42,831 of record NZ_JBMOVV010000014.1, on the reverse strand, counting down.
AAGCTAATGCAATTGATGAAATCAGCCAAAACTCATAGTGTTCTCTTCCGAAAACTCTTTGACCTTCTAGTTCATTAACAACAGCTTCAGTTTCATTAGCTTGTTCTTCTTCTAATTCACTAAGTTTATGAGGTTTTTCTTCATAAATAGCCATAGTAAATCCTTTGTGTGAGATTTTTTAGATAAGCATTTAAAAATGCTTATCTAAATGTGGAGTTTCTAAGGGAAAATCCCTTAAGAAAGAAACAATTATTTTAAAATTCCTGCTTCTTTGAAGTATTTTTTTGCACCTTCATGCATAGGAGCAGAAAGACCGTCTAATAAAGACTCTTTTGTAATGTTAGCGTATGCTGGGTGTAGTTTTTTGAATGCATCAAAGTTTTCTAAGATTGCTTTAACTACAGTGTACACTGCTTTGTCGCTTACATCTGTACTAGTAACAAGTACTGCTTTAACACCAAATGTTGGAGTTCCTTCAGCATTTCCTTTATAGATTCCACCTGGAACATCAGATTGTGCAAAGTAAGGGTTAGCTTTAACTAATGCATCAACTTTATCACCTTTAATTGGAGTGATTTTCACGTCAACAGAGTTTGAAGCATCTTTAATATTTGCAGTTGGGTGTCCTACCATGTAGAAGTAACCATCAATCTTGTTATCTCTTAATGCATCTGGCATTTCTGCTGCTTTTAAAGCACCTGCAAATGCTAAATCATCTTTTTTAATTCCTACTGCTTTAAATAATGCTAAAGCTGTAGCTTCGTTACCTGAACCTGGGTTTCCTAAGTTAATTCTTTTACCCTTAACATCCATGATATCATTAATGTTAGCATCTTTTCTAGTAACTAATGTAAATAACTCTGGGTAAATAGCCATTACAGATCTTAATTTTTTAACAGGCTCTCCGTCAAACTTTTTTGTTCCTTGTGCTGCTTGGTAAACAACATCAGATTGAGCAATACCAAAGTCTAACTCACCATTTTTGATAGTATTAATATTGTAAACAGAACCACCAGTTGATTCAACAGAACATCTGATTTTAGTCTCTTTTTTATACTTATTAACTAATCTACAAACAGCACCACCTGTTGGATAGTAAGTTCCTGTAACACCACCAGTACCAATAGTAATAAATTCAGCAGCGAATGCTGGAATCGTAAGTGCTCCTAATAAAGCAGCTGTAGCAATTTTCTTCATTTCTTCTCCTTTGATTTTTTATGTAAATTAGATGTATCATATGTACACTCAATAATTATATCACATATAATAAAATATTCAAGTAGTAGCAATTACAAATAATTTCATAAAAATTGCATAAAAATTACAATTAATCATAAATTTATCATATTAAAATTGAAATTTTTCTTAAAAGTGGTTACTAATGTGTATAAAAAGTGTCCTATTTTAAAATTTATACAAGTTCAAATTAGAAATTAAAATTTTAAAAATTTTTATAAATTCGTTTCAATATTACTTGACAAAGATACACTCAATAAGTTATAATTCTTTAGCAGTTTGAGAGAACGAGTGCTAAAAAATTGAAAAATGGTAAAGAAATATGATTGATAAAAAAGAGTTTTTATTACAGTCTATTATAAAAGCATATATTGAGCATTTAGAGCCAATTGGTTCTACACAGCTAAAATCAATGTATGATATTACATACTCTCCTGCAACGATTAGAGGATACTTTAAAAAGTTAGGAGATGAAGGTTTTTTAGCTCAAGAGCATATTAGTAGTGGAAGAACTCCAACTATTGAAGCTTTAAAACAATATTGGAAAAGTAAGTTAGATTTCAAATTAAATGAGATTAACTTAAAAGCTTTACAATATTATGCATCTCAAGTGGGAGTTACAGTATTCTTAAAAAAAGAGGACTCTGATTTACTGCAAAATATTATAAATGTTGAAGATAAATATATGATATTAGAGTTTACTTCATTTGCAATAAATGTTAAGTATTCTAGTGCACTTTATAGATTTTTAGGTGATATGATTAGTTTGTCATTAAAAGATATACTGAAAATCTCAAAAGATGTAGGCGCTTATGAAGTATATAATGCAATTATTTATACATTGCAAAACTCTAATTTTGAAGTTTTTAATTACAAAGAGTTTTTAAATTTAGCATTAAGCTATAACTTTGATGAAATGACGATTGATAGTTTTTTAAAAGGTGAAGTATTGAATAGAGTTGAAGAAGGTTTATATTTTGAAAATCTTTTACCTCAAAACTATATTGGTATTTGCCACTCTTGTCAGGTTGAAGGAAATGATGTAAAAATGCTTGTAATTGGTGAACTAGCAAAAGATTATGAGTTCTTTTATAAAAAAATTAGAAGCTTTTAATAATAGGAGAAAAAATTGAGTGAAGAAAAAAAAGACGAAGTTTTAAACGAAGAAGTTGCACAAGAAAAAGAAACACAAGAGACTTGTGAAGAGTCATGTGAAGAAAAAGAGTTAAGTGCAGAAGAGCAAATAGCTCAATTAGAAGATAAGTTAAAAGAAGCTGAAGATAAGTACTTAAGAGTACACGCAGATTTCGAAAATATTAAGAAAAGACTTGAGAGAGAAAAGTATGCAGCTATCGACTATGCAAGTGAAAAGTTTGCAAAAGATTTATTAGCTCCAATTGATACTTTAGAAATGGCTTTAGCTGCAGAAGAAGCAGCTAAAGATATGCCAGCAGAAGAGTTATTAGGTAAATTAAAAGAAGGTGTTGAATTAACAATTAAAAACTTCTATACTGCATTTGAAAAACATGATATTTCAGTTGTAGAAACAGATGGTGAGTTTGATCCAAACTTCCACGATGCAGTAATGCAAATAGATAGCCCAGATCATGAAGATGGACAAATAGTTGCACAGCTTCAAAAGGGTTATAAATTAAAAGAGAGATTACTAAGACCAGCAATGGTAAGTATCTGTAAGAAATAGATAAAAGTCCTCTTTTGGAATATTTCGGCGTTGGTCTGCAAAATTTAAGAGACTCACTTACTGAAAGTAAGCTCCTCCCTTAAATTTTTTGCCCGCCTTGAACTATCCTCAAAATAGAACTTTTATATTTTGAGGATTGACCGGAATGTCATAAAACTAATAGATTTTAAAATGTATATTTGAAAATAAAAATAAAAATTTGATAAGGAAAAAAAATGAGCAAAGTAATTGGAATTGACTTAGGTACAACAAACTCTTGTATGGCAGTTTACGAAGGTGGAGAAGCTAAAGTAATCCCTAATAAAGAAGGTAAAAACACTACTCCTTCAATTGTAGCATTTACTGATAAAGGTGAAGTTTTAGTTGGTGATCCAGCAAAAAGACAAGCTATTACAAACCCTGAAAAGACTATTTACTCTATTAAGAGAATTATGGGTCTTATGATGGACGAAAAAAATGCACAAGAAGCACAAGATAAAGTAGGATACAAAATCGTTGATAGAAGCGGTGCAGCTGCTGTTGAGATTGCTGATAAAGTATATACTCCTCAAGAAATTTCTGCAAAAATTTTAGGAAAATTAAAAGCTGATGCAGAAGAGTTTTTAGGTGCTCCTGTAACTGATGCAGTTATTACAGTTCCTGCATACTTCAATGATGCACAAAGAAAAGCTACTCAAGAAGCTGGAACAATTGCAGGTTTAAATGTATTAAGAATTATCAATGAGCCAACAGCTGCTTCATTAGCATATGGTTTAGATAAAAAAGGTGAAGAAAAAGTATTAGTATATGATTTAGGTGGTGGTACTTTTGACGTTACTGTATTAGAAATTGGTGATGGAACTTTTGAAGTATTATCTACTGATGGTAATGCATTCTTAGGTGGAGATGACTTTGATAACGCTATTATTGATTGGTTAGCAAAAGAGTTCGAATCTGAAAATGGTTTTGATATCAAAAATGACAAAATGGCATTACAAAGATTAAAAGATGCTGCTGAAAATGCAAAGAAAGAGTTATCTTCTGCTGATTCAACAGAAATCAACTTACCATTTATTTCTATGGGTAACGCTGGACCAGTTCACTTAGTTAAATCTTTAACTAGAGCTAAATTTGAGTCTATGACTGAGCACTTAATTAACGAAACTTTAGATCACATCAAAGTTGCTTTAGATGATGCTGGATTAGATAAAGGTGAAATTGAAGAAGTAATCATGGTTGGTGGATCAACTAGATTACCAAAAGCTAACTCTGTAGTTAAAGAGTACTTTGGAAAAGACTTAAATAAAGGTGTTAACCCTGATGAAGTTGTTGCTGCTGGTGCTGCTGTTCAAGCTGGTGTATTAAAAGGTGATGTAAAAGACGTATTATTATTAGACGTAACTCCTTTATCATTAGGTATTGAAACTTTAGGTGGAGTATTAACTAAGTTAATTGAGAAAGGTACTACTATTCCTGTTAAAAAATCTCAAGTATTCTCTACTGCTGAAGATAATCAACCAGCTGTATCTATTCACGTTGCTCAAGGTGAAAGAGAGTTTGCTAAAGATAATAAATCTTTAGGTATGTTCGAATTATCTGATATTCCTGCAGCTCCAAGAGGTGTACCTCAAATTGAAGTAACATTTGATATTGATGCAAATGGTGTTTTAAATGTATCTGCTAAAGACAAAGGTACTGGAAAAGAGAATAAAATTACTATTTCTGGTTCATCTGGATTATCTGATGAAGAAATCGAAAAAATGGTAAATGAAGCTGAAGCAAACAAAGAAGCTGATGCAAAAAGAAAAGAAGTAATTGAAGTTAGAAACCAAGCTGATGCATTACTTCACTCAACAAGAAAAACTTTAGAAGAGAATGAAAATGCTGTTTCTGAAGAAGAGAAAAAAGCTATTATTGATGCAGCAGCTGAATTAGAAGAGATTCTAAAAGATGAAAATGCAACAAAAGAGCAAATTGAAGAGAAAGTTAAAGCATTAACTGAAAAATCTCACAAGTTAGCTGAAGCTATGTATGCTAAAGAGCAACAAGCAGGTGGTGCACAAGGTGCTCAACCAAACCAAAAAGCTAAAAAAGACGATGACGATGTTATCGATGCAGAAGTAGAGTAATCTCTACTTCATGCAAACACTAATTTTTTTACTATTAGTTTTTTTAATAGTAATATTCTCAGTTTTATTATACTTCAAAAACAAACACTCTCGTGTTGATAAATTAAACAAAGGTATTTGCCCAGATTGTGGGGAAACTACTAGAACTTTTTATGATGAAAATACAAAAACTACATTTAAATCAGAAGCTATAAGTGCAAGAATGCTTAAAAGTGGAGGTTGCTCTGGAGTAAATGATATAGAGTATAGATGTAAACACTGTGGATTAAAAGAGGTTTATTCTCAAGTTTAAAATATCTTTTACGAATCATTAACCTTTTATGTTTATAATCACAAAAACTAAAGATTATAAAATGAAATTATTAATTAAATCTATTTTAATTCTATTTACAATTTTTACTAGTATGTTACTAATTATTAAATTTAGTGGTGTATTAAGTATTGATGATATTAAGCAGACTTTTACTACTTTAAAAGAACAACCTTCTTATATCATTGGTTCACTTGTTATTTTACTTTTATTTATTGATTTATTTATTGCTATTCCTACGATGACTGTTATTCTTTTAGCTGGATATTTTTTAGGTTTGCAAGGGGCAATATTTTATACTTTAATAGGTTTATTATGTGCTTCTTTAACAGGTTATTTTTTATCGAAAAGATATGGAGAAAAGGTTTTAAATAAACTTTCATCAAATGAACCACAAAAACAAGAAATGAAAGATATTTTTAATAACCATGGTTTCTTAGTTATTATTTTATCAAGGGCAGTACCTTTACTTCCTGAGATATCTTCTTGTTTATCAGGAACTTGTAAAATGCCATTAAAAAAATATTTGTTAGCATGGAGTTTAGGAACTATTCCTTATGTAAGTGCAATCTCTTATGCAGGTTCAATTAGTAACTTTGATAATCCAATGCCAGCATTAATCGCTGCACTTGGTATAACAGTTTTATTTTGGTTTTTATGGTTGGTTTTTACAAAAGTTAATAAGATAAAAACTCAAAAATGTTAGAATTTATAATCACTATATCACAAGGCTAATCATGAAGTATATTTTATTTCCAATTATTGCTATTTTTTTATTTACTGCATGTTCTACAAAACAAGAGTCACATACTCCTACTTTAAAACAATCTACTTATGATTATATGCATGGATTTTTTGATGATGATTTAGATGAAGCCTTAGTGGCATTTAAAAAAGCATGTGTTAATGCATCTAAAAAAGAGATGTTTAAAAATGTTTGTGAAAACTCATTATATTATGAAAATGGAGAAGAGTTTTTTACTAAATATTTTACACCAAGGGTATTAGTTTCAAATAAGGGTGATTTAGGTTTAATCACTGGCTATTATGAGCCATTGTTAAATGGGAGTTTGACAAAAACTGATAAATATAAATATCCAATTTATAAAACGCCAAAAGATTTAGTAAATCTAAGAGATAAAAATAAATATCAAAATTTTAAAAGATTTAAATATAAAGCAAAAGAGTTAAATGGATATTTATATCCTTATGATACAAGAGAAGAGATTGAAAAAAGAGATGATTTAGAAGTAATTGTTTATGTGGATAATAAAGTAGATTTATTTTTCCTACATATTCAAGGTTCAGGTAGAGTAAAACTTGAGAATGGAGAGATTTTAAATATTGGATATGCAAACCAAAATGGAAGAAAATATGTTGCTATTGGAAAAACAATGCTTGATAAAGGTTATTTACAAAAAGAGAATATCTCTTTACAAACAATTAAAAAGTTTTTAGATGAAAATCCAAGTAAAGTTGATGAAATTTTAAATTCAAATCCAAGTTATATCTTTTTTACAAAAAAAGAACAAACAGCAACAGGAAGTTTAGGTGTTCCTTTATTAGCAAAAAGAAATATAGCAGTTGATAAAAGACATATTCCTTTAGGTATGCCTGTATTTATACAAACAAAAAACCCTAAAACAAAAGAGCCTATAAATAGATTAGTGGTTGCAGCTGATACAGGTGGTGCTATAAAAGGTGAAATTAGAGCTGATTTTTTCTTTGGTTATGGAAATAGTGCTGAAGAGTTAGCTGGTCTTATGAAAGAGAAAGGAAGACTTTTTATTTTAGTCCCTAAGATATAGATGTTGTTCTTAAGAACAACATCCATTACCACAGCAATTATCTCTAGCATCACTGTAAAATGAGATTACAAAATTGTTGTACATCTCTTGAACTTCAAATTCATGTTTATTACAGAACTCTTTATTCATATGATTTTTCATTTCTATTGCTTTTAAAAGAGCGTCATCTTTAGATTGAAATGTTAAGTTGTTTTTTAAATCGCTTCTTTTAAAGCAACCACATTGATTGGCTACTATAATTTTATACATTAATATAATCCTTAATATTTATTAAATGAAATGAAACTCTATCAAAACTTTTCAAAGAAAAAGTTTATCTAATAATAGTTTCATTAACTAATTATACTTAATTAAAGCAGTTTAAGAAGTAAATCTTGATAAAATTCGCCTATTAATTTACAAAAGGAAAACCATGCACATTACAAATGTAATTTCTCAATATTTTGGAAAGTTTGCAAAAACTCAATTCCCTTCACCTATTCAAAGTATTATTAATAGAGGATATGTGAAGTTTTTAGGCTTAAATATGAGTGAGTTTAAACATCCAAAACATTATAAATCTTTAAATGCTTTATTTACAAGAGAGCTTGAGATAGATAGAGAAGTTAAAAGTGCTGATGATGAGTTCATTTCTCCAACAGATAGTTTAATTACTCAATGTGGTAAAATTCAAGGTGACTTAGCTTTACAAATAAAAGGAATGGAATACTCTTATGAAGATTTATTAACTTTCTATTGTAAAGATAATTTTGAAAAGTTAAAAGATGGAGATTTTATGAATTTTTATTTATCTCCAAAAGATTACCACAGATATCACTCGCCTTGTGATTTTGAATTAAAAAAATTAATTCATGTTCCAGGTAAACTTTATCCAGTTAACTTAAAATACCTAAATAAAGAAATTGAATTATTTGTTCAAAATGAAAGAGTAATTTTAGAGTGTGTTGCTAATGGAAAAGTTTTCTATATGGTATTTGTAGGAGCACTTAACGTTGGTCAAATGGTATTTGAATTTGAGCCAAGGGTTGAAACAAATCTTGACACATCAGAAATCAAAGTTTATGAGTATGAAAACATCAAAATAAACAAAGCAGATTGTTTAGGATATTTTAAAATGGGTTCTACAGTTGTAATGCTTTGGGAAAAAGATTTTGTAGAGTTAGAAAATTTATTAAACAAAGATATTAAATTTACTGATAAAATAGCAAGTAATAAATAAGCTTATTTTTTATTTTAATGTAAAACTTTTACGATATAATTTCCCTAAAATTATAAATAATTAGGGAAATTATGGCAAATCGAATATTTTTTAAAGTAGCATGGATGCTAATACTGCTACTTCTTGCATATTTATTTTTCGTAGTATTTTTTCTTTCACCAAAAATAAATGAGTATATTGCGAATACTCAAAAAACTCAAATTGAAGATAAATTTGAAAAAATTGTATCAACTATAAATCAAAAATCTAAGAATTTTAAAAATTTTGAAGAATTTTCTCAAGATATAAATTTTTTATTAAAAAGTATTAATCTTGGAAAAAGTGGATATGTTTATATTTTTGATAAAACTGGAAAAATCATTGTAAATCCATCATCAGAGTTTAGTAAAAAAAATATCAAAGATGTGATTATTTTTAATGAAGATATCTCTATGTATGATAAGGTTATTAATTCATATAAAACAACTAGAAACTTTACTTATAAATGGAATAGAGTTTATGATCCAAACAATTTTACTTATGAAAAACTATCTTGGATTAGTTATAACAAAAAACTTGATTGGTATATTGTCTCATCTATATATACAGAAGAGTTTTCTATCTTTTTAGCAGGTATAAACTCTTTACTTTTAAATATATCTTTACTTCTTTTTTCTGTTCTTACAATAATAGGTGTTTTTATTACTATAAAGGTTATTGTTCCTTTAAATAGAATGTTAAATGAATTTAAAGATGTAAAACTAAAAGAGTTATATACAAATAAAAAGGCAAATGATGAAATTGGTTTTCTTGCAAATCAATTTAATAGTATGTTAAGTCAAATAGAAAATAACAAACAAGAAATGGAAGTACAAGTTAAAGCTAAAACAAAAGAGATTCAAGAAAAACTATATTTTGATGAATTGACAAATTTAGAGAATAGATATGCTCTTGAAGAGAGTATCAAAAATCAAGAATTTGTTTCTTTAATTGTAATAGATATTGACTCTTTTAATGATATAAATGAACTTTATGGTTTTAATACAGGAAATCAAGTTTTAGTTCAAACAGCTATAAAACTAAATGAATTGGCTTTAAAGTATGAATCAAAAGCATATAGAATTTATGGTAATGAATTTGCAATTGTTAAAAATAATATGATTGATACAATTAGTTTTCAAAACTTTATTGAAGAGTTAACTTCTTTATTTAAAGACAATCCTATTTATATTGAAAATACTGATTTAGAAATATTTATTGATATTACTATAGGAATTTCTTTAGGACAAGAAGAACCATTGAAGACAGCAGGTATTGCTCTTAAAAAAGCAAAAAGAAATAATCTTAAATCTGTATCATATACAAATGAGTTTGATACTAAAGAGCTTATTCAAAAAGCAATTTATTGGAGAGATAAAATTAAAGAAGCAATTGATACTGACAATATTGTTCCTTTTTATCAACCAATTTGTAATGATAAAAAAGAAGTTATTAAGTATGAAACCTTAATGAGAATAAAAGATATAAATAATAAAAATGAAGAAGAGTATATCTTGCCTTATAAATTTTTAGAAGTTGCAGTAAAAACAAAACAGTATACAAATTTAGCATATCAGCTTTTTGGGAAGGCTTTTGAAACATTACAAAGTTGTGATAAACAAATTAGTATTAATCTTAGTTTCAAAGATATACAAGATAAAAATTTTGTTGAGATGTTAGATGGTTATTTAAATCATATTGATACTATTCATAAGCAAAGAGTAGTTTTTGAACTATTGGAAAGTGATTTTATTTCGGATTATAATTTATTAGAAAAATTTATTAAGAAATATAGAGAACAAGGAATTAAAATTGCCATTGATGATTTTGGTACAGGTTATTCCAATTTTGCACATATTCTAGAAACGAGACCTGATTATATAAAGATTGATGGCTCATTAATTAAGAGTATTAATGAAGATAAAAACTCTTATGAAATTGTAAAATCAATAGTAGAATTTTCAAAAGCTTTAAATATAAAAGTAATTGCAGAATATATTCATAGTGAAGAAGTGTTTAATACTGTTTTAGAAATGGGCGTAAATGAATTCCAAGGTTATTATTTAGGAGAACCTTGTGCAAATGTTGCATAGTTTTAATTAAACAAAAGTTTATTTATGTAAAATAAATTAAAGATAAATTTAAACACTAAGGATTAAAAATGTCAACTATTACACAGCTAGGTTCACTTCCTTTAGCAGGAACAAAAAAAGGTCAAATTTCTATTTCAAATGTAACTGAGCCATATGGAAAAGATACTGCTGATATCGTTAGTATTGGTATTTCTTTAAATGGTCAAGATGTTCAATGGAAAGCTCATATTCCATATGAAAACTTAGATGAGGTAATTGAAATATTACAAAAAGCAAGTGCTGATAGAAAAGCTTCTGAAGCTTAATAAAATAACTATTAAGCTTCATGCTTAATAGTTTCTCTTAATTCTTGTTGCCATAAGGCCATACCACCAAATAAGTGTGCAGTATTTTTATACCCTTGATCGATTAAAAAGTTTCCAATAGTTCTTGTTCTATTTGCATGTGCACAAATAAGAACAATAGTTGTATTTTTAGTTGGAACAATTTTTTTAAACTCTTCCATCCATTTTTCTACATTGTGGTTACCATACATATCAAAAAAAGTCATTTTATGAGCATTTCTTATTACGCCTGTTCTTAGCCACTCATCTTCTCTTCTTACATCAATCATTACAACACTAGAATCATCTATCATTTTTTCTACAGTTTTAGGTTGTAAATCAACTAATTCATCCATTTAAAAAAGTTCCTTTTATATAATAAAAAATTATAATAAAAAATAAATATAATATAAGTTAAACAAATTAACAAACACTTTATAAAGATTATATATAATATTGTTATAATTACAAGGATTTATTTAAAGGTTGATTAAAATGAAAAAAATATTGATAATGTTTCTTTTTAGTGTTGCTTCACTTTTTGCATTTGAAGAATTAACGACTGAAAATTTTGAAACAAAGATAAAAGATAAAAATGCTATTATCGATTTTTATGCTGTATGGTGTCCTCCTTGTAAGGTTTTAAATATAAAACTTCAAGAGTTTGAAATAGTAAAACCTGATAACGTAGAGATTTTTAAAGTAAATATAGATGAGCAGTTAGCTCTTGCAAAAAAATACAAAATTACAAAACTTCCTTCATTGGTTTATTTTAAAAATGGAAAGCCATTAAAAACTATAGTTGGAATACAATCAGCAGATGAACTTTTAAAAAGTTCAAGAAAAATATTTGAATTAGAATAGGAGTTTATAAAAGTGTTTATTATTAGAAGTATCGTTTTATTAGCATTACTTTTTCAATCGATTTTTGCTATTGAAAGAGTAGTTTTAGAGCCAGAAGAAGCTTTTAAAACTAAGTTTAATAAAACTCAAGAGAGTATAAACTTCAAGTTAGAGTTAGGTCAAGATATTTATCTTTATGATGATAAATTAAAGTTTTTTATTACAAAACCATCTAAAATAGAAATTACAAAAGATTTAGAACTTCCTAAACCAGAAACTTATGAAGAATGGGTTGTTCAATTTAAAAATATTGATGTAAATATTCCAATATCTCTTTTAAAATCAAAAGTTGATTCAAAGTTTTATGAACTTGAAGTTCAATTTCAAGGGTGTTCAAAAGCAGGACTTTGTTATGCACCAATGACTGAGAAATATACTTTAGATTTAGTAGGGTTTGGAGAATCAAGTGTAAATACTAGTTCAAATGAAATTCAAGAGGAAAAAGCAACTCAAAAAGAAGATGTGGAAGCTTTAAATGAAACAGATAAAATAGCAAGTTTAATCAAAGGTGAAAGCTTTTTTGTAGTACTTGGATTTTTCTTTTTAGCTGGACTTGGGCTTTCATTAACTCCTTGTATATTCCCAATGATTCCTATTTTATCTTCAATTATTGTAAAAGCAGGAAATGAGGGTGAAATAACACCTGCAAGAGGTTTCTTTATGTCTTTTGTTTATGTTGTAGCAATGTCTTTAGCTTATACAATAGCAGGAGTAATAGCAGGTTTATTTGGTGCAAACTTACAAGTAGCCCTTCAAAATCCTTATGTACTTATCGTATTTGCAGGTATTTTTGTTGCACTTGCCTTCTCAATGTTTGGATATTATAAATTAGAATTACCACAAAGTATTCAAAATAAAATCACAAAAACAACAGATGGAAAAGAGAAACAAGGTGTTTTAGGAATTGCTATTATGGGATTCTTATCAGCGCTTATAGTAGGACCTTGTGTTGCAGCACCACTAGCAGGAGCTTTAGTATATATAGGACAAACTGGTGATGCTGTACTTGGTGGAGCTGCACTATTTGTTATGAGTATGGGTATGGGTGTGCCTTTACTTTTAATAGGTTTAGGTGCTGGAAAATATATGCCAAAACCAGGTGGCTGGATGGATTCTGTATCAAAAATCTTTGGTATTGTAATGTTAGCTGTTGCAGTTTGGATGTTAGATAGAGTTTTAGAGCCTATTTATGTGATGTGGTTATGGGCTTTATTATTCTTAGCTACAGGAATATACTTAAGAATTTATAAGCATATTTTAGCTCAACTAATTACAGTTGTAATCTTTATTTATGGGGCTTCTTTAATGGTAGGAGCTTTAAGTGGTGCTACAAATCCACTAGAGCCTTTTTCTAAGTTTACATCTGCACAGGGTGTAGCTGTAAATAAAAATGAACTTCAGTTTAAATATGTAAAGAATTTAGCCCAATTAGATGAAGCAATAAAAGCTTCATCTAAACCTGTAATGTTAGACTTTTACGCTGATTGGTGTGTTTCTTGTAAAGAGTTAGAAGGAATTACATTTAAAGACCCAGCAGTAATTGCGAAGTTAAATGAGTTTACTTTATTAAAAGCAGATGTTACAAAAAACACAGATGAAGATAAAGCATTACAAGCAAAATTTGGAGTTGTAGGTCCTCCTGCACTTATCTTTTGGGATGAAAACAACAAAGAAATCAAAGCTTCACAAATTGTAGGCTACAAAAATCCAAAAGATTTCTTAGAAATAGTAAATAAGCATTTCTAAGAAAAAGCACTTTAAAACTAATATTTGTTATACTTCCTAAAAATATAAATAAAGGTTTTTTATGAACTTTAATACAATTTTAGGAAGTGTAGACTTTCTTGAATCTCTTAGGGGAAAAACAGCTTCTTTTTTATTAAATACAAGCGTTACTAAAACATGTGAAATTCCAAATATTTCACAAGCTGGAATCCCAGGAAAACTATATCTAACACCAACACTTGATAGTGAATTTTTATGTGTAAAACAAGTTAGGTCTCTAGAAGATATAGCCCAAACGCCAAAAGGTGTTCCAACACCTGCACTTATTACAAGAGCAGTTCATGAGTTAAAACCTTATAGAAATGTAGAGATAGTAAATTTAGGATTACAAACTTTACCAAAAATAGACTATTTTAAAGTTCATAATTTTGATTTAAATCCAAGTGAAGCTATAAATAAAGATGCAAATATAAACGCTATGGATGTTTTCCAAAAGGGTGTTGAGTTTGCTCAAAATCTAGAACTTCAAAGTGATTATGTGATTTTAGGTGAGTCAGTTCCAAGTGGAACTACAACAGCTTATGCAACAGCTAAGGCATTAGGATATAAAGCAGATGAACTATTTTCTAGTTCATTTAAAAACTCACCAGATGATATAAGAACAAAAACTATAAATGAAGCTATGGCTTTTATAAATGAAGAGGATGATGTTTTTGCTAGATTGTCAAAAGTATCTGATAATATGTTGATTTTTACAGCAGGGTTTATACTAGGTTCAACTGGAAGAGATGATTTAAAAGTAGTTCTTGCAGGTGGTACACAAATGGCTAGTGCTTTACTTATTGCTAATTCAATTGTTGAAGTGATGGGTGGAGTTGTAGATGCAAAGAATATTGCTTTATGTACAACAAAGTGGATATATGAAGATGAAAACTCTGATATAAAAGCTTTATTAGAACAGTTAAATTTTTCTATAAATGCTTATGCAAGTGATTTTGACTTTAGTTTATCTTCACATCCTGCCTTAAAACTTTATGATGAAGGTGAAGCAAAAGAGGGTGTTGGTTGTGGAGGTGCTCTTTGTTATGCTTCTATAAATGGAGTTGATAAACAAGCCTTAACAAATAAAATTGAAAGTTTCTTAGGATAAGATAGTGGAAGTATTTATTTCAACATTTTTAAAAATGTTCTTTATTATGACACCATTTTTTGTGTTGTCAGTATTTTTAACAGTAACAAATGAAGCAACAGTTAGAGAAAAAAAAGCTTTAGCTATAAAAGTTACTATTTCAGTTGTAATTATCAGTTTAGTTCTTGTGTTTTTTGGGAAACATATTTTTGAAGTTTTTGGAATTACTTTAGATGCCTTCAGAATTGGTGCAGGTGCTTTACTATTTTTATCAGCCGTTGATTTAATCAAAGGAAATAAAGAGGGTAGTAAAAAAAGCGTTGATAATGTAAGTGATTTAGCCGTAGTACCTTTAGCTATTCCTATTACAATAGGCCCTGGAACAATTGGTATTTTACTTGTAATGGGTGCTACTTTTGATAATACTTCTTCTATGTTTATGGGAAGTTTAGCTTTAGTTTGTGCTGTTGTAGTAATAGGTCTTATGCTTTATATGTCAAATATAATTGAAAAAGTAGTTGGGAAACAAGGACTTCTTGTAATCTCAAAAATTACAGGTCTATTTTTAGCTGCTTTATCAGCTCAGATTGTATTTACAGGTATTAAAAACTTTTTAGGATTATAATGAAAATATTTTACTTTGGCGGTCAAAAGTCAGGAAAAACATCAAAAGCTAGTGCTAAAGCTTTAGAGTTATCAAAAGATAAAAAGCCATATTATGTGGCAACTTATGATAACTCATATAATGATGAGGCTATGGCTGAGAGAATTTCAAGACATATTGAAGAGAGAAAAGATGACTTTTTATCTATTGAAGAGCCAAAGGATTTAGTAAAAGTTGTAAAAGAGGGTGAAACTTACTTGATTGATTGTATGACAATGTTTATATTAAATAATATGGACAATGGTTTAAATCATATGAAAATACAACTAAATAAGATTTTTGAACTTGATTGTAATGTGATTTTTATTTTAAATGATATTGGAAATGGTGTAATTCCTATGGAAAAATATAGTAGAGATTTTGTGGATATGTCTGGGCTTTTAGGACAATATTTAGCTCAAAAATGTGATGAGGTTTATGAAGTGAAGTATAGCTTGGAGAAAAGACTAAAATGAAAACAGTTTTAAATGCCTTTTATTTTGCACTTTCATATTTCTCAACTATTCCAGTTTTTGTAAAAAACATGGAAATAAACAATGAAACTTACAAATACACTTTAGCTCTTTTACCTTTAGTTGGAGCTATTATCTCAACACTTGTAATAGTTTTAAATTTAGGATTAAATGAGCTATTCAATCCTTTATATGCCTCTTTCATAAGTGCTGTTGTATATCTTGCTTTATATGGTTTTTTACACCTTGAAGCTGTTTGTGATGTGGTTGATGCTTGGTTTGCTTCACATGGTGGGAAAGATGCTTATAAAATCATGAAAGAGCCAACTATTGGAGCTATTGGGGCTTTATATACTTTTAGTTTTGTTTTACTAAAAGTTGCAGCTACTACATATTTACTTTTTGAAGAACAGTATGTTCTGTTTTTTATAATCTGTATATTTTCAAGGCTAAATTTTATTTATTTACTTGGCTACTTTAAATTTGCTAAAGATAGTTTTTTATCTCTTGCCTTTCAAGATGCAGGAGTAGGAAAAGTTAAACTTTTTAGTCTTTTATATATAGTTTTTGCTTTGTTTCTTGGCTCATATGTTTTAGTTCTTTTGCTAGCTTCATTGCTTAGCTTTTATTTGATTTTAAAGAAATTAGATAAGCAGTTTGGCTTTGTAAATGGGGATTGTTTAGGCTTTACTTTAGAGCATGTAGAACTAATCTTACTTAATGTGGCATTGGCTTTAGTAGTATGAATACTTTTGAGCATGGTGGTCAAGTAGAAGCTTTTGCAAAAGAGCTTGGGTGTGAAGTAAAAGATATAATAGACTTATCTTCAAATATCAATTTTATAAAACCAAATATCAATTTAGATTTTAACTCACTTGATATTTCAGCCTATCCAACTTATGATAGTTTATATGAAAAGATAGCTTTAAACTACAGTGTAAAGCCGAGTCAAATTGAGCTTTTCAATGGTGGAAGTAGTGCTATTTTTACTTTGTTTAGGCATCTTGATTTAACACACTGTACTATTTATAGTCCTGCATATTTAGAGTATAAAAAAGCTTCTATAAATTTTGGCTATGAACTTCGAACTATAAATAGATTTGAAAATATTTTTTTACCAGTAAAAGAGGGAAGTTTAGTAGTTTTTGTAAATCCTTCAACTCCTGATGGAACTTATTATGATATTGATAAACTACTTGAGTATTGGATAAAAAGAAACTGTACTATTTTGATAGATGAGAGTTTTTTAGATTTTTGTGATGGAAAATCAGCTACAAAATATATCAAAAAATACGATAAACTTTATATCTTAAAATCAATGACAAAGTTCTATTCGAGTGCAGGTATTAGAGTAGGAACTATTGTTTCAAATGAGCAGAATATAGATAGTTTAAGAAGGTTTGAGCCAATGTGGAAACTATCGCAGTTTGATTCAAACTATTTACAAGCTGCACTTGAAGATTATACTTTTAAAAGAGTTGCAAAAGCTATAAATGTAAAAAATAGAATCCAATTAGAAAAGATACTTCAATCTTGTAATCTAATAGAGCATATCTATCAAAGTAGTGCAAACTATGTACTTGTAAAACTTAAAAACATAACAGCAAAACAGTTTCAGCAGAAACTAAAACCTTATAAAATCATGATAAGAGACTGTAGTAATTTTGATTTTTTAGATGGTACTTATGCAAGAATAGCTGTAAAGTCTTCACATAGTAATGAAGTGTTAAAAGAGGCACTAAATAAGATATGCTAATAGACAATAAGTTTTTAAAATACTTCTCTTTTTTACTATCTTTTGTATTTATAGCTTATGTGATTTATATGATAATCACTTCATTTTTTATTGTTAAAAATCAGTTTATAGATATAGGTGATAGCACTTATGTAAATCAAGTAAGAGTTGATGATTATACAAAAAGATTAGCTTCATACTTAACAAAAGATTGTATCAAAGGTGATGAAAAGTGTGAAGTTCAAGCAATGCTTGATTTCACAACAGCAATACCATATAAGATAAATGAATCAGTTGCAAGAAGTGCAAAACAAGTTGTAAAACAAAACTTTGGTGACTGTGATGATAAATCAAATCTTTTAATCTCTCTTCTTAAAGTAAGTGGTTATGAAGCTTATTTTGTACTAGTTCCAAAACATATTTTTGTAATAGTAAATCTAAAAGAAAAAATATCAAATAAAAAAGCTTTATATGTAAATGACAAGAGATTTTATATCTTAGAAAGCACAGCAACTGGTTCTAAAATAGGTTTTAGATTAAAGTATACGTTTGGTGAAATAGAAGCAATAATTAATCCTTTTGAGAATAAAAAGTTAGTAATTGAAAAGTTGGAGTATAAATGATAGCAGTAATTCAAAGAGTTAGTTCTTCAAGTGTTACAGTTGAAGGAAAAGTAGTTGGAAAAATAGGGCAGGGGTTAAATATCTTACTTGGTGTAAAAAAAGGTGATAAACAAGAAGATATAAGTAAACTAGTAACTAAGATAGTAAACCTTAGAATCTTTTCTGATAGTGAAGAAAAGATGAACTTATCTCTTTTAGATGTAAAAGGTGAAGCTTTGATTATCTCTCAATTCACTCTTGCAGGAAATGTGAAAAAAGGAAGACGACCTAGTTTTGATAGCAGTGAAAAACCTGATATTGCAAAGGCTATGTATGAACAGTTTGTAAAAGAGTTTGAGTCTTTAGGAGTTCATACTCAAACAGGAAAGTTTGGAGCTCATATGGATGTGGATATTCACAACGATGGCCCAGTAACTTTTATAATAGATAGCAATGAATTAAATTAACTATGAACTTTAGGTAGAACTATTTTAAAACATACACCATCTTCTAAATTTTTTGCGTGAATAGTTCCTTTAAAGTATTTAGTTACTATTTCATGGCATAAAAATAGGCCAAGTCCTGTTCCTTGGGCTTGGTGTTTTGTAGTAAAATAAATATCAAATATTTTATCTATTATATTTTCATCTATTTTTTTTCCATTATTTTTTACTTGAATCACAATAGCTTTATTTTTTTGCTTGATAGATATTTTGATATATTTATCTTTTATATTAGATTCTAATAGGGAGTCTTTTGCGTTGTTTAAAATATTTAAAATGACTTGTCTAAATTTTATATTATTTCCTTCGATTCTAATATCCTCTTCAAAAAACTCTTTTTCAATTTTTATATTTTCATGATCGAAGGAAGCACTTAAAAGATTTGTAGTTAGATTAATAGATTTAACAATATTAAAATATACTAAATCCTCAGCTGTTTCTTGTGTGTAAAGACTAAAATCATCAAGAATATTTGATAGTTTTTGTGTTTGATTTACAATTGAGTCAAGATTTTCAGTTAGTTTATTTTCATCAAGAATATTCATCTCTTTTTCAAGTTTCATACAACTTGCTAAACTTGAAATAATAGACAGAGGTTGTCTCCAGTGATGAGCGATATTTTTTACCATTTCTCCCATTTGAGCAAGTCTAAATTGATGTTTTAGGATATTATCTCTTTCATTATTCTCTTTAACTGCTTTTTCTACTTTTCTTTCTAAATTTATATTTAACTCTTTTAACTCTTTTTCTCTTTTTTCTGTTAGCCTAATAGAAGGAATTACTATTAATATAGCTTCAAGTAGTAAAGTAACTAATGTACCAATTAGTATAAAAATCTCTCTTGCGAGTAAATCTTTTGTCATTTGGTCACTCTCTTTTTCAAACTGATAAACAGCATCATTTAAAATAGGCAGTAAAGAAAAAGAGTAATTTTGTATTTGTTCAAGTTTTGATGATTCATTTTTTTCATAAAACTCTTTTAACATAGATAGATATAGCTTTACTTTCTTGTCTAAATCTTTAGGATTTTCAAAATAAATCTTCTTACTTTCACTTGATGTAAGATTTTTTATAATAAAAGTATGTTCTTTTTCCATCAGGAGAATAAGTTCGTTTAGATGTTTCTTTAAATTATAATCATTAGATTCAAAATATCTTTTGGCTATTAAAGTAGTTTTTTGTGATAACATTCTTTGTTTACCACTTAGGTTTATGATTTTTGCATAGACCTTTTGCTTTTCAATTAGAGTACTCATAGTAAAATAAGCAAAAAAAGACCAAGAAGCTAAGGTAATAAAAACAATAGTATATATAACTTTTATATCAAATAGTTTTTTTACTTTTTTATACATGGTAAAATCCTTGCACTTATGCTTTATTCTAGCAAATATTTTTAAAATATAATAGTTTTGTGTGTATAAAAGATAGTTAATTTCTATTTTTTAATATTTTAGTGTGTTTTTTACTATCTTTAGATAGAGTATAAAAAATTAAAATAGAGTAAAAAATGTCAAATCAGGAAAAACTAAAAAACTATTTATTAGGCGATAAAAGTAAAGATGGCTATTTAAAAAGAGAAATTTCAAATGGTAAAGTTATTATGCTTTCAGGAAAGTGGGGAAGTGGAAAGACTCATTTTTGGCAAAAAGAAATAATTCCTAATCTAAATAATAAAGAAGAAAAAATTCCAAACCATTATATAAGTTTATATGGTAAAACTTCAATTGAAGAGATAAAAAGTGAAATATTTCTAAAATTATTTGAAAGTGTAGACTCTTTTAAATCAGAAGAAAAAACAAAAAATATAGTCAAAAATTCTATTGATACAGCATTAAGTTTAGCAAATTCTATTAGTGTATTTGGAATTAGTTTAGATTTATCTAAAATATCTGATAAATCATTTGAGAAAATAGATGATTTATTAGAAAATGAAAAGTTAAAAAGAACAGAAGAGTATTTAAATAGTGGAGCTATTATATGTTTCGATGATTTTGAAAGAAAATCAAAAGATATAGACTTGAATGATTTGTTTGGTTTCATAACTCAATTAACTCTAAATTTTAAATGTAAAGTCGTGATTATTTTAAATGATGATGTATTTGAAGGTGAAGAAAAAGATATTTTTTCAAAGGTAAAGGAAAAGACTGTATCTAAGTATTTGAAATACGAACCTAGTATAGAAGAACTATTTAATTTGATATTTGATAATAATTATGAGGTACTAAAAAATTATAGTGATATGATTTTAAAAACTTTTGAAGAATCAGAAGTACTAAATGCAAGAATATATATGCAGGTATTAGACAATCTTAAAGAATGGATAGAAGATAATAAAGCTGATAAAAATAATGTAAGTATAAAATACTTTATAATTACAAATATTAATTTTATTGAGAGACACAAAGTATTTATAATAAAAGAGCATGGTAAAGGAATAGTAGAATTAAAGGGTTTTTATAATCCATACTCTGATTATATATCTTTTAATATAAGAAACATTGATATAAATTTTGATATTTTTTTAACATCAATAAAAAATGAAATTTATTTAAGACAAGAAAATACTAATGAAAGAGTTGCTAATCGTAGAAAAACTTTTTCAGAAAAAGAAATTAATGAAATGATTAACTTTATAGATATGAATACAATTCATTTAACAAGTTTATATTTTGGTAAAAAGTTTTTACAAGATAGTTACATAGAAGAAAAACAGGTAGAAAAAATAAACACCTTCATAGAAACAGGAATATTAGAAGATTAAAAAACTATTTATTATACAAACTGCGTAACCAAAATGTTCTTCTGTTTTGATATACTTCATTTACTTTTTATAACAAAGGCTTAGGATGAACTTTCAAAATGAGTTAAAAAAATTTGATTTAAAAGAAGTGTTTAGTCATGATGACTATGTGAAATATTTAGAGTCTAAGACAGTTAGAAGTCCTAAAACAGGAACTATTTTGGATTATATCTCAAAAGAAGAAGAGTTGGAGCTTCGAGCTCAAAAAGTGATTGACTTAAAAGCTTATGACCCAACACCACAGCATATAAAAGAGCATATGAACTTTGCTTTTAAGGTTTTTCATGAAGTATGTGAAAACAACAGAAAAGATGAACTTTTAGAGTTTTTAGAGAAAAATGAGCTTGGTCAAAAGGCTTTACTTTCTACAAACTGGTATGAAAAATACAATTATAAATACAATATCGCTTCATAAATAAAAACTTTTATTTTATTCCTCGATTACTCTAATTTTATTTTTACTATAATGTCACAAAATATAATCGCAGGAATAAAATGAAAAACATCTCTATCTTTGGAACTAGCTCAGACGCTGGTAAATCAACTATCACTTTTGTAATAGCAAAAATACTTCAAGACTTAGGTTATAGTGTTGCTCCTTTTAAGGCTCAAAATGTCTCAAACAACTCACATGTATGTGATGATGGAAGTGAAATAGCAATAGCTCAATACTTTCAAAGTGAAGTTTTAGGAGTTGAGACTTCATATCACTTAAATCCAGTTCTATTAAAATCAGGTAGGGGAAACTCTGCTTCACTTATAGTAGAAGGGCAAGTAGTTACAAACAAAGATGTAAGAGAGTATTATAGAGATTTAGACCTTTTAAAACCTGCTGTTAAGAGATGTTATGAGTATTTAGATGAAAGGTATGATGTTGTTGTAAGTGAAGGTGCTGGAAGTCCTGTAGAGCTAAACCTTATGGATAAAGACTTATCAAATATTTTTATTGCTGACGAATACGATACAAAGATTATACTTGTAGCTGATATAGAAAAGGGTGGTGTGTTTGCTTCTATTTATGGGGTATATCACTTACTACCTGAGAAACTAAGAGAGAATGTAATAGGTGTTATAGTAAACAAATTTAGAGGGGATTTAACTTTATTTGATGAGGGTGTTAGAATCATCAATGAAGAGTTTGGTATTCCAGTGCTTGGGGTATTGCCTTATATTCCATTTAACTTAGGATTTGAAGATAGTGCTTCTTTACAAAACTTTATTCAAAAGCCTCAAAATAAAAAACTAGACATTGCAGTTATATCATATCCGTATATGAGTAACTATAATGACATAGAGCCTTTAATAGCAGATGATGAAGTATTTGTAGAGTTTGTAAATCACAATATCTCTTTAGAAAAGTTTGACTTAGTAATCCTTCCTGGTTCAAAGCTTGTAATCAAAGATTTAAAATGGTTAAAAGATATGGGCTTATATGAGCAGATTAAAAACTATAAAGGTCATATTTGTGCTATTTGTGGTGGATATGAAATGATGTTTGAAACACTTGATGATAAATATGCTTTAGAAAATAGTGAGAGTTTATGTGAGCAAGGTTTTGGAGTAATTCCTTCAAATATAGTTTTTGAAAAGAAGAAAGTTTTAAAGAAACAATCATACGATTTATTTGGACATAATATCAAAGGTTTTGAGATACATCATGGTATGAGTGATGAATATCCTTTATCATACGAAAAAGAGAAGTTTAAAGGTACTTTTGTTCATGGTCTTTTTGATAATGACTCTTTTAGAACTACATATTTTAAGTCAATAAAAAGTGAATATGTAGGATATTTGTTTGAAGAGTATAAGAAAAAAACAGTTGATGAGTTTATAGATGAGATGAAAAGTAGACTTGATGTAAAGAGGATAGAACAAAGTGTTTTATAGTATCGCTTTAATAGCTTTCTTAATAGACTTTTTTTTCGGAGAGTTTGAAAAACTAAAGTTCTTAAAACATCCTATTATTTTTATGGGAGATTATATCAAGTGGTTTGAAAAGAGATTTTATAAAGACTCTGTTTTAAGAGGAGGGCTTTTAACTATCTCTTTAATTGCAGTAGTTTTTATAATCACTTCTTTTTTATCAATGATTGATAATATCTTTATTCAAGGTTTTTTAGCCTCTTTTACTCTAGCTTCTAAAATGTTATATGATAGTGTAAAAGATATAGTAAGTTCAGATGACCTTGACGTAAAAAAGCAAAAGATTTCATATTTAGTTAGTCGTGATACAAGTAGTATGAATAATAGTGATGTGAATAAAGCAGCTATTGAAACATATGGCGAGAACTTAAGTGATGGAGTAATCGCACCACTTTTTTATCTTCTTTGTTTTGGAATAGTTGGGGCTTTTGTATATAAGGCTATAAATACTCTTGATTCTATGGTTGGATATAGAAATGAAAAGTATGAGAAGTTTGGAAAAGTAAGTGCAATAGTAGATGATATAGCAAACTATATTCCTTCTCGAATCACAGCTATCTTAATAGCACTATTTTTCTTCTCAAAAGAAGCACTATTTGAGTTTGGGAAATATGGTAAAAAACATGATAGTTTAAACGCTGGGCTTCCTATCTCAGCTATTGCTTTAGGTTTAGGTGTTAAACTTGGTGGTCCTACTTCTTATTTTGGAAAGATAAAAGATAAACCATTTTTTGGAAGAGGTAGAGAACAAATAGAAAATAGTGATGTTATAAAAGCTATTTCAATAAAAAATAGATTAGATATATTAGTAATAAGTGTATTAATTTTAGGAGTAATATGATGACTTATGAAGAGTGGTTTAACCAACAAGGTAAGCTACACGCAAATGTTATGAAAAAACTTACGGATAAATCAATTGATGAGGTAATAGAGTACTTTAGATTTGATAACATGGTAAAAAACGAACCAGATTTCTGTCCTTTATATAAAGACAATAAAAAATGCCATGATTATGAAGATCTAAACTGTTATTTATGTGCCTGTCCAAACTTTAGATTTAAAATGGATGGTTTTGAAAAAGTTGATGGAAAGACACTTTTTTCAAAATGTGGTATCAACTCAAAAGATGGTGCGCAGTACATAGGTGAAGATTATATTCATCAAAACTGTTCAGGATGTATAGTGCCTCACAGGGAAAAGTATATCAAAAACAAGTTTTCAAGAGACTGGTTTGAAGTAATGAAAGATGTAAGAGAAGAGTCTTAACTCTTCTCTTTTTTCATATTTATTACAAAGTGATTTTTTTCATCTTTGTAGAAATACTCTAATTTATATCCGTGTAAATTTACAATTGTTTTAACTATATAAAGACCTAATCCAAAGCCATCACTTCTTTTTTCTTCTTGACAGAAAGCTTCTGTATAGTACTCTAATTCATGTTTTAAAGGTTCACCTTTTGAGCTTATAATAATCTCTTCTTTTGTGGCATTTATTATGGCTTTTTTATTTGGTGAAAACTTGATTGCATTATCTATTAGGTTTTTTAAAACTATTGAGAACATATAAATATCAACTTCAAATTTAAAATCTCTAATTTTAGAAGCAATATTTTCAGGGTTTATCATCATAATCTCTAAAGTTTTATTGTAGATATTAAAAAATGATGTAAGCTCTTTATATACAACTCTATTTTGAGAAGTGATTTTCTCAACAGTTGCAAGCTCTTTGATAATATCATCCATTCTTTTAAAAGCTTTTTGTAGATTTTCTCTTGCTTTATCATCTTCAAGTGTTTCAGCAATAAACATAGCTTTTGTAATAGGTGTTTTAAGCTCATGCATCATATTTCTCATAAATAAATCTTTTGATTTTGTCTGATTACTTATGATTGTTACGGCTTCATTAAAACTTTTTGCGATTGTTCCAACTTCATCATTACTCACACTTTTTATTTTTACATCTCGTTTTCCATTTGAGAACTCAATAATTTGCTTGTTTAGGCGCTTTAAAGGGAAAAGTTTTCTTTTCAATGTGATATATAAAAATAGTAAAGTAATTAAAGATAAAACCATTGCAAGAACAATAATAGCCATGCTATAGTTGTGGTTTCTAATATCTTTAAGCATGATATTATAACCATACTGTTGAACATAGATATAGTAGTGATTATCGTATTTATAAACCCTATAAGTTCCTAAATAGTTTTGAGTAATAGTTAATTCTTGAGCTTGTTTGATAATCTCAAGTTTTTCATCTCTTTCTTTGATAGGTTCAACTTTAAACTTTTTAAAAAGATTTTCAAGAGTTTCAACTGTTGGTTGATTTTGAAAAGCACTTAAAAAGTTCTCTGCAATTAGTTCGTATCTATTTTGTAATGTAATTTCATGTCTTTGCTGATCAAATCTAATAAACAAAGCAAATGTAATCATAATAGCGATAAATGCTAATGAAAAAATGATATTAATAAATGCAGAAATAGAGATGTTTTTTGTCATATTAGTTTATATCCAATACCTCTTACAGATTTGATATATGTCTGACTGTCATCAATTTTTGCTAATTTTGTTCTAATTCTTGAGATGATTACATCAATGTTTTTTAATGAAGAATCATCTTCAATATGGTCACTTGCATAGATAAAGTCTTCTCTTGAAACAACACCACCATTTCTTTGAATAAGAAGTTTTAGAATATCATATTCTGCAAGTGTTAAAGTAAGTCCATTACCTTTAAAATTGATTTGCATATCATCTTCTCTTATTTCAAAAATAGAGTTTGTTTGTTTTGTATCAGCTTTTACATCAACTACACTTGTGTCAACTCTTTTTAAAATAGTTTTGATTCTAGCTTGTAATTCTCTTGGATTATATGGTTTTGGAAGATAATCATCAGCACCTCTTTCTAATCCCATAACTTTGTCCAAAATATCATCCCTTGCACTTGAAATGATAATAGGTATATCACTCTTTTCTCTAATTTTTGGGATTAACTCTAGCCCATCTATTTCAGGAAGTGTCAAGTCTAAGATAAGAAGTTTATACTCTTTATCCACACTAAGCATAGATAGCCCTGTGTATGGACTATCTGTGTTTACTACTTCTATATCAAATGAGGCTAGGTAATCTGTGATGATTTGAGCTAGTTCTAAATCATCCTCTATCATTAATACTTTAATTATGACGAATCCTTTTTATTTTATTACAAATAGAATTGTTTGACCGTATCTATTTACATAAACTCTTTTATGTGTTTTATTATACTTGCTTAAAGCTTTTTCAACATCACCAAAATCTTTGATTTCAATATCTTCTATTTGGATAATAATATCTCCTGGTTGGAAACCAGTCTTTTCAGCTTTAGATTTAGGCTCTACATCAGAGATTAGAATACCTTGAGCACTAAGTGGAAGTCTATATTGCTTTCTGATATTCATGTCAATATTTGTAAGTCTAAGACCACCTAAAACTTTATTATTTGAAGAGATCTTAACTAATGTTTCTCTATTTCCAAGAACAATATCTAGTTCAAGGTTTTTTCTGTCTCTTTCTAATGCAATCGTAACTTTTTGATTTGGTTTAAATGATGCAACAACATTTTGAAGAGATGTTCTGTCAGTAATTTTTTTACCATTGATTGAATAGATTAGGTCACCTCTTTTAATTCCATACTTTTCAGCAGGAGTTCCTGGAGATACATCTAAAACTAAAGCACCTTTTTTGTTATTGTAAACTTTTGCAAGGTCATTATCTAAATCACCAATAGCAACACCTAGGTAACCTCTTGTTACTTTCCCATCAGCTACAAGTTTTGTAACTACATCTTTTACCATGTTTACAGGAATTGCAAAACCAATACCATTATTACCACCACTTTTTGATAAGATAGCTGTATTAATACCAATTAAAGCACCTCTTGAGTCAATCAATGCACCACCAGAGTTACCAGGGTTTATAGAAGCATCAGTTTGAATATAGTTCTCGTATCTGTTGATACCAACTTTGTTTTTATTTAGTGCTGAGATAATACCTTGAGTTACAGTACTTCCTATACCAAATGGATTACCCATAGCAAAGATTACATCACCAACTTTTAAAGAAGTTGAATCACCTAATTTCATAGGTTCTAAATCTTTACCTTCGATTTTAATAACAGCTAAGTCACTATCTGCATCTCTTCCAATAAGTTTTGCATTGTATTCAGTTGTATCATCACCGATTGTTACTGTAATCTCTTCTGCATTTTCAATAACATGATTATTTGTAACTATATATCCATCTTTTGAGACAATTACACCAGAACCAAGAGATCTTTGAACTCTGTTTTGTCTAAATTGATTTCCAAATTGCTCCCCAAAGAACCTTTTGAAAAATGGGTCATTAAACATTTCTAATGGTAAATTACTTACATTTGTACTTACATGTCTTTTAGCAGAGATATTTACTACTGAATGCATAGAGTCTTCAATATTTTTGTTAAATGATAATATTTCAGTAGTAGAGTTTGGAACCACTCTTTGAGGGTTTTTATTCATCATTTCAAAATCAATTGATTGTGCAAATAATTGACTTGCAATCATAGCTGAAGCGAATAAAAGTTTTTTCTTCACAATTCATCCTTTTCGAATTTTTGATAATACAATTGTAGAGTAGGTTTGTAAACTATTTTTCAATAAATAGTTAATAAATAGTTAATACTTAAAACTAAGGCAAAGCCCTAGTTTTAGTCATTATAAGTCAGTTTTTAATACTGCTCCAGAGCTTGCATTTGTAACAAGTGCTCTATATTGTCCTAACCAAGAAGAGTTAAGAGGTTTTTTTAGTGGTTTAAATTCTGCTTTTCTTTTTGCAATTTCTTCATCTGTTAAGTTTACAGATAAAATATATTGGTCAACATCAATGTGAATTTCATCACCATCTTTTAATAGTCCAATCATTCCACCCTCAGCAGCTTCAGGAGATACGTGACCTATACTTGCACCTCTAGTAGCTCCAGAGAATCTACCATCAGTAATTAATGCAACTTTATCACCAAGTCCCATACCCATAATAAGTGAAGTTGGTGCTAACATCTCTTGCATACCAGGACCACCTTTAGGACCTTCATATCTAATAACAACAACGTCACCAGCTTTTACTTTTCCACCAACAATTCCAGCAATTGCTTCTGGTTGACCATCAAAACATACAGCTTTTCCTGTAAATACTCTATCTCCAGTAATACCTGCAGTTTTAATAACAGCACCTTGTTCTGCAAGGTTACCGTATAAAATAGCTAATCCACCAACTTCTGAATATGGATTGTCAATAGTGTGAATGATATTTGTATCTTTGATTTCAGAGTCTTTGATTTTTTCTAAAGTTGAAATTCCACCAATAGTTGGATTGTCAATTAGAATATCATCACCTCTTTTTGACATTTCTTTCATTACTGCATTTACACCACCAGCTTTGTTGATGTCTTCCATATGTACAGTAGATAATGATGGAGAAATTTTAGCAATATGAGAAACTCTTTTTGAAATAGAGTTAATATCTTCTAAGTTGAAGTTAACACCAGCTTCTTTTGCAATTGCTAACATATGTAATACTGTATTTGAAGATCCACCCATTGCCATATCAACAGCAAAAGCATTTCTTACGGCATTTTCATTTAAAATATTTTTTAATTTGTACTCTTCTCTTGCTTTTTCATCTTTCGCAATTTCACAAATTCTTCTTGCTGCTTGTCTATATAACTCTTCTCTTTCAGGAGTTAAAGCTAAAATAGTTCCATTTCCTGGAAGTGCAATTCCCATAGCTTCCATAAGTGTATTCATAGAGTTTGCTGTAAACATACCAGAACATGAACCACCACTTGGACATGCATTACATTCGATGTCTTTTAACTCTTCATCACTCATCTCACCTGATTCGTGTTTACCTACAGCTTCAAAAGCAGTTGCTAAGTCAATTGGTGTACCATCTTTTGTATGACCTTTTTGCATTGGTCCACCTGATACAAATACTGTTGGAACATCAACTCTTAATGCACCCATAATCATACCTGGTACAATTTTGTCACAGTTAGGAATAGCAATCATTGCATCTAACTTATGAGCATTCATTACAGTTTCAATAGAGTTTGCAATTAATTCTCTTGAAGGTAATGAGAATAACATACCATCATGACCCATAGCAATACCATCATCTACACCAATTGTATTAAATTCAAATGGAACACAACCATTTGCTCTAATCTCTTCTTTTATAATCTCACCAACTTTATTTAAAAAGAAGTGACCTGGGATAAGTTCAATAAATGAGTTTGCTACACCAATAAATGGTTTATCAAAATCCTCATCTTGTAATCCAGTAGCTCTTAATAAAGACCTATGTGGAGTTCTATCATATCCTTTTTTTATCTCATTACTTCTCAATTATAATCCTTTAAATTCTTCTTATATTTATGGTAGATATTATACATTTATTGATTTTCAATTTTTATTAAAATCACTAAATTTTGAAAATTTTTGAAATTCTTTTGAAAAACCCTTGACAAAGAAAAAAAAATCTATTATAATTCCAGTCCAATTTAAGAAGAACGGCTTCAAAAACCGAAGAAAACTTAAATTTAAAAGTGCGAGTGTGGCGGAATAGGTAGACGCGTGGGACTTAAAATCCCATTCCGGTTTCGGAGTGTGAGTTCGATTCTCACCATTCGCACCACTTTTTTAGAATTGTAGAGAGTTGACTGAGTTGGTCGAAAGTACCGGTTTTGAAAACCGGCGTGCTTAACGGCACCGGGGGTTCGAATCCCCCACTCTCTGCCACTTCTTTTTTAATCAAGAAAAATCATATAACTTTAATCACTGTTAATGATTTTCTAACATTTGGAGCTATAGCAAAGCTGGTAATGCCCCGGATTGCAAATCCGGTATGCGTTGGTTCGAGTCCGACTAGCTCCTCCATTTTTAATCTAAACTTATCTTACTAATATGTAAAGCAAATAGAATAAGCAAACTTAGTTTATAATATTAA
This sequence comes from Arcobacter pernae, assembly GCF_049472135.1. Classification (NCBI taxonomy): domain Bacteria; kingdom Pseudomonadati; phylum Campylobacterota; class Epsilonproteobacteria; order Campylobacterales; family Arcobacteraceae; genus Arcobacter; species Arcobacter pernae. Next base: position 12,562 of record NZ_JBMOVV010000014.1, on the reverse strand, counting down.
TTGTCAAATTATTTAATATTAATGACAAAGGTTAAACTATGAGAATAGCATTTAAATATAAAATTATAATTGGAATTTTTATAGTTGAGCTTTTTTTTCTTAGTTTTATAATACTGTACAATTATACTTCAATTCAAACTTTCACAAAAGAACTTGTTAATAAAAATATAAAAACCAATGAATTTTTATTAAAAGAAATGATAAAAACACCTATTATAATGTATGACCTTGCAACTTTAGATAATATTTTGGAGAAATTTGCTGATTTACAAAATGTTAATAATGTAAAAATATATGATGCAAACAATAAATTAATCTCTAAATTTAAAGAACAAATAAATCCAAATATAGAATTTTATAAACATGTCCAGTTTAATATTGTAGAAGATGATATAAAAGTTGGCTTTGCTGAAGTTACATTTGATTTAAGCGAAATTTATTCTCAAATTGATGAACATACAAAAGATATAATTTTAATTGCATTAATTGAAATTATATTAAGTATTTTAATTTCATATTTAGTTGGAAGAAAACTTTCTGAACATTTAACTACATTAGATAATGCTGTTAAAAATATTACTATTTCAAATACAGATATCAAAAAATTGGATATTAATTCAAAAGATGAGTTTGAAGATTTAGCAAATAGTTTTAATATTATGCAAACTAGAATTCAAGCAGAGGTTGAAAAGAATACAAAGCAGCATTTATTGTTGCTTGAACAATCAAGACTCGCATCTATGGGAGAAATGATAGGAAATATTGCTCATCAATGGAGACAGCCTTTATCAATAATATCTTCAGGAGCTACAGCAATTAAATTACAAAAAGAGTTTGAAACTTTAAGTGATGAAGAACTTTTACGAACTTGTGAAATGATAAATATTAATGCACAATATTTATCAAGTACGATTGATGATTTTAAAGAGTTTGTGAAAAATGACAGAATAAAAGTGAATTTCAAACTAGAAGATGCTTTTAATAGTTTTTTTAAACTTATTGAGGGAACAGTTGTTCACTATGAAATCAATTTAATTAAACAGATTGATAGTAGTATTGAAATGGAAGGCTACCCAAATGAGTTAATACAATGTTTTATGAATATTTTTAATAATTCAAAAGATGCTTTTAAAGAAATATCTGTGATAGATAAATTTGTTTTTGTTGAAACTTTTATTAAAAATGATAAAGTACATATTATTTTCAAAGACAATGCAGGTGGTATTCCTAAAGATATCTTACCTCATGTTTTTGAACCTTATTTTACTACAAAACATAAAAGTCAAGGAACAGGAATTGGATTATCAATGTCATATAATTTAATCACTGTAGGTATGAATGGCTCAATAAGTGTTGAAAATACTGAATATATATATGACAAGATAGAGTGTAGAGGTGCTTGTTTTGAAATTATTGTAGATTTTTAAAGAAAAAGATTAAAAGATTTTATCTTTTCCTTTATTTTGATTATAAGATTTTACTTTTACTCATATAATAAATTGAACAAACTAATACAGAACCTAAAACAACAACTGAACCTAACATTATATATAAAGTTGAAATCCCCATAATAAACTCCTCATTTGTTATTATAAATTATAACATGAAGAATAAAGGCTAATAAAAGATAGTAGTATTAAAAACTATACAATTTTATTTAAACTCAATTTTAAAAACAGCACCTTTTTGTTTTTTACCATTGTATTCAAACTCTTCATTTTGTACTTTAATTCTTGCTTTATGGTGTTTTATAAGAATATCATTTGCTAAGGATAAACCAATACCTGTACCTACACTTTGATGCTTTGTAGTAAAATATGGCTCAAATATTCTTGGTAGAATATCTTGAGGAATACCTTTTGCATTATCTTTTATTGATATAACTAGTTTATTGTTCTCTTTTTTTGTTTCAATAAATACTAACTTATCTTCTTCATCTTCGATGTTCTCTTTTAGAGCATCTTTTGAGTTATTGATGATATTTATAAATGCTTGTACTAATTGGTTTTCATAACCAACTATTGTTAAATCATCTTCAAGTTTAGTAATAAGTGTAATGTAGTTATTTTTTAAACTAGGACTTACTAGTGAAATAGTTTTGTTAAGTGCTTTTACTAAACTTAGGTTTTCTTTTGTTTGTGAGTCTTTTATAAATGTTCTAAAGTCATCAATAGTATGTGATAAGTATCTAGTTTGTTCAACAATAGCTTCTGAACTATTTTTAATATCATCATCTTCTAGTATTCCACACTCTTTTTTTACTAATAATGAACTAGCAATTGTTGATATCACAGTTAATGGCTGTCTCCATTGATGAGATATGTTTCCTATCATTTCTCCCATTGAAATTAGTTTAGATTGTGTTTCAATTAATTTTTGTTTACTTATATCTCTCATACTAATTAAAAGTCTTTTTTTATCAGGCATCAAAGTTATACTCATATTTACAGTAATTAATGATTCATCTTTAACTATACAGCTTTTTTCAAGATTTTCTATATGACCTTTTTTCATTACAATATTTAGAGCTTTTCTTACTTTTTCTTTTTCTTCTTCAATTGTAAGTTCATAACATGATTTTTGAAGAAGTTCTTCTTTTGTAAAGTTTGTGATTTTTAAATAAGCATCATTAAAGTTTAAAAACTTTGTATCTAAATCTAAAATAGCTATACCATCCATAGAGTTTTCAAATATAGCTTTAAACTCTTCTTTTTGTTCTTCTATTTTCTTTTCAATACTTTTTTGAGTCGTTAAGTCTGTATGAAAGCCAATAACTCTAGTAGGATTATCATCTTTATCAAATATAGCTTTCCCTCTATCATATATCCAAACCCAATGACCATCTTTATGCTGTACCCTATGAATATTTTCATATACACTAGTTTTATGTTCTAAGTGATTCTTTACATCTTCAAAAGCTTTTTCTTTATCATCTGGGTGAATTCTTTTTTCCCATTCTTCAACTGAACCTTTTATTTCATGGTCTTCATATCCAAGCATCTTTTTCCAAGTTGATGAAAAATATACTTCATTTGTTTTTGGATTCCAATCCCATAAACCATCTTTACTACTATTCATTGCAAGTTCAAATCTTTCGTTTAACTCTTTTAGTTCTTTATTTGTCTTAATCATTTGCTTATTAAGAGAATCTCTTTGTTTTAGAAGATAAATCAAAAAAGCAATACCTAAAGAGAATATTATAGTTGATATTGTAAAAATAGTAGTGATATTATTTTTACTTTTTTCTAGCTCTTTTGTTTGTACTTTTACTTGTTCTTCTAGTCTTTCATTAAACTCTTTTATTGTTTTAGATTGTGACTGTTTATGAATAATTGATAAAAGAAGTTTTTTATCTTTGAACTTAATTGGATATGAATGAACTACTACTTTAACTATTTGCTCATTTGCTAATTTATGATTGAAGATGAAGAAGTTTCTATTTTCAGTTTTGGCTAAGTGCATCTCTTTTGAGACTTGATCTTTTGTAAAGGTATTAATATCTTTGATATTCATATTCTCAAGTTCTGATATGCTAAAGCCATAAAAATTACTTGCACTTTTATTTGCTTTTTCAATAGTCCCATTGGAAGGATTGATTAAAAGCATTGAATCTGGATTATTGTCAAAAAAATTTATTAAATCTGTTGTTTTAGCAAAAAGACTTAAGGTAAAAAAAATAAGTATTAGAAAAAGTTTTTTCATTTTAGACTCTTTATTTAGTATCTAAAATTCATTGTAATAAAAACAATATAAAACATGTATTAAATTTTTATTCTAAATATTAAGTTTGTAGCCAACCCCAGATATATTAGAAACTGATTCTTTTCCAATTTTTTTTCTTAGTTTATTTAGTAAATTCTTTAAAGCAGAGTCTGTTGCTTCGTATAAGTCATCCCAGATATTTGCTTTTAGTTCATCTTGAGATATAATTCTTGAACTGTTTTTTATTAAATAATCTAGTAATAAAAGTTCTTTAGATGTAAGTTTAATTTCATTTTTATTTATATCTTCAAGCTTTTTATTTAAAACATTATATTCAATACCGTTATTAAAGTTGATTATAAACATTCCATTTTCATAGATATCCTCTACACATTTAAGCAAAGCAGTATTTAGTGTTTCAAAATCTACAGGTTTTGTTAAATAGTCTATCAATCTAAGTTTAGTAGCTTTTAAAAGATAATCTGTTTCTGTATAGGCACTAAGTAATATAACTGGAATCTTTTTATTTATTTGTCTAATCCCTTCAACAAAACAAAGACCATTTTGACCAGGTAAATTTATATCAGAAATAATAATATCAACTCTTTTTTCTTGAATTATTTCATTTGCTTCAGTTATATTTTGTACATCATATACATTTTCACATAATAAAAGAAGAACTTTTTTCATATTGTTTCTAATATTTTCTTCATCTTCTATGTATAAAATACATAATTTTTTTAAAATTTCATGATATAACTTGATATTATCTTCTGTCATTGGGTGCCTTAATTAGGTAATTGAATAAATTATAACTTTAATAAATTAAATTATAGATTATTTTTTTCTGATTTTTTATAAAAAAATGGAAAAAAAAATTATAATACAAGCTTTTTTAATGTATAATTAAGCGTTATGCGATTAAAATAACCAAAAAATTATTTATTTAGGGCCATCATATGCAAATTTTAAAAATAGTAAGATATTCAGTTATTTCAATAATAGCAAGTACTTCTTTGTTAAATGCTTATACTTTAAAAGAAGGTGTTCAAAGAGTATTAACTCAAAACCCAGAAGTTATTGCTGAGAAAAAAAATCAAGAAGCATTCAAAAAATATGTTGATGAAAGAGAGGGTAATTATTATCCTAGAATTGATATAGATGGAAGACTTGAAAAAGTAAATACTGACAAAAAATATGATCAACCAAATCCTAATAATAATGAAAATGGTTCAGACCAAGAAGATGGTTATAACTTTGGAATAGCTTTAAATCAAATGTTATATGATGGAGATTTAACGCCAAGTAGAGTAAGAGAAGCAAAGCATAACGATTTAGCAAATAAATATAGAACAGATAGAAATATAAATAATATTGTTTTAGAAACAATAAATGCATATACAGGTTTTGTACAATATACTGAGTTCTTAGCCTTAACAAAAGATATGATTGCAACAAACGAAGAGAATCTTGAAATTGCAAAGCAAAAAGAAGACATTAGTGGAGAAGTTCTTGAAACATATCAAGTAGATTCAAAGCTTAGTTTTGTAAAAGAAAAATATTTAGAAGAACAAGATTTAAAAACATCTAGAATAAATACTTTTAAAAGATATATAGGCGAAAAACCTCAAGGAACTGAGTGTAGACCTACTATTGATGATACTCTTTTCCCTCAATCTTTACAAAAACTTGTAGAAAAAGCTGTTTTAAATAATTATGAAATTTTAGAACAAATTGAAAGAGTAAAAGCACAAAGAGAAAAAATCGCACAAGCTGATTCAACTTTTTTACCAAATTTAAATTTAGAACTAAAAGCCATTACAGATAGTGATTTAAGTTTAAATGAAGAGGGTATTGAAAATCAAGTTTTTGGAAGAATCAATCTAGCATGGAATTTATATAATGGTGGTTCTGACAAAGCTATATCAAGTCAAGAAGAGCTATTTTTAGCAGAACAAAAACAAAGATTAGATGCTATTACAAAAAAAGTTGTTGAGAGTGTAAAAGTTACGTATCAAAGATATCTAAAAAATAAAGAAAGAATTCAAGTACTAAAAAAATATGTAGTAGCTAATGAAAATATTGTAGAAGTGTACAAAAGTGAATTCGAAGCAGGAACTAGAACTTTTGTAGATATTTTAAATGCTCAAACTGATTTATATGAAGCTAAAAAGAGTTTAGTTAGTAGAGAATATGAATTATATTCAAACTATTTTGATTTATTAAATAGTTTATCAATTCTAATTCCAACAGTTTTAAACTCAAATATTAGTCAATGTGCAAACAGTGTGAAAAAGCAAAATGAAGTGAATACAACTTTAGATAACAAAACTACAAATGTATCTGAAGAGTTAACAGCTTTATTAGGTGATGAAGAAGCACAAAATAAATTAGTAGAAGAAGAAACACAAAAAGTTGAGCCAACTGAAATTAGCTCTTCTGAGGAATTAACAGAAGATTTATTATCAGAAGAAGAGAGTGTTTCTACAGCAGTTGCTCAACAAGGTTCAATTGATGAGCTTTTAAATGCTTCTGAAAAAACTTATACTATAAATATTACAACTACAAATGGAATTGATGCAGCTAATAATTTTGTTGAAATAAATGAACTTGATTCATCAAAAGCTTATACATATGAATTTGGCCCTTCAATGAAGAGTGCAAAGGTAATTTATGGTATATTTAATTCTGTAAAAGAAGCAAAAACAGCATTATCTGCATTACCAAAATCTGTTCTAAAAGGTAATCCATACATAGATAATGTTAGTAAACACCAAAAATTATATAAAAAGTACCATTAATTGATTAAAAGGTAAATATGGAAAATAATGATTCAAATGAAATCAGAAGTGAAACATTATCAAATTTAAAAGATAGAAGAAAAGTAGATGACCTATTAGGTTGTCTACTTTTTTTATCTAAATATCATAAAAGAGAAACATCTGAAGCCTCTTTAACTTATGGATTACCAATTCATAAGACTTCTATGAATATCTCAATGTTCCATCAAGCAGCAAAAAGAATTGGTTTAGTTCCAAAAACTGTAAAAAGAGAGAACTTATCAGATATTACTAAATTAGCACTTCCTTCAGTACTTATTTTAAATAAAAATAGAGCTTGTGTATTACTAGATTATGACTTAGATCAAAGAGTTGCAAATGTGATTATTCCAGGTTTAAGCACGGGTGAAACACAAATAACTATTGAAAAATTAGAATCTGAATTCACAGGTGATGTAATTATTATAAAGCCTGAATATAACTTCAATAATAGAATAGAAAAAGAAGTTGTTGTTGAAGACCCTAAAGAGTGGTTCTGGGGTACAATGTTTAGAAATAAAGGTATTTATAAACAAGTTATTTTAATTTCGCTATTTATTAATATTTTTATTTTGGCTACACCTTTATTTACAATGAATGTATATGACAGAGTTTTGCCAAATAATGCAATAGAAACTCTTTGGGCTTTATTTATTGGTATCTCCTTTGTAATGGTTTTTGATTTACTTTTAAAAGTACTACGTTCACATTTTTTAGGAATAGCAAGTAAAAGAGCAGATACAATAATGTCTAATAAGATATTCAATCATTTGATGAATATCAAAATGGATGCAAAGCCTTCTTCAACAGGGCAGTTTGTAAGTAGACTTCAATCTTTTGAAAGTGTTAGAGAATTTTTTACAAGTGCAACAATTGCAGCCATAGTTGATTTACCTTTTGTAATTATTTTCATATTAGTAATAATGTTTATAGCAGGTCCTTTAGCATATATAACAATTGCTACAGTAGTTATATCAATTGCTTTATCTTGGTATTTACAAAGACCTTTAAAGACATTGATTGAAAAATCAGTAAAAGAAGAACAAATAAAACAAACTACTTTAATAGAAGCAGTAGCTGGTTTAGAAATTATTAAAAGTGTTAAAGCCCAAAATAGAATGAAAACACATTGGGATCAGTCAATTAATAAAACAGTACATTATGCGGATAAAGGTCATTTTTTATCTCAAAGTATTACTTATTTTACAGCATTTATTTCTCAGTTTTCTAATATTGCAATTGTTGCAGGAGGAGTTTATTTAGCTCAAGATGGGCAAATAACAATGGGTGCTATTATTGCTGCGATGATTTTAAATGGAAGAGTAATTGCTCCTGTTTCTCAACTTGTTGGAATGATAATAAAGTTTGATAAGACAATGCTTTCATTAAATAATCTTGATGAGATTATGAAAATGCCTGTTGAAAAAGAGAATAAAACTTATATTAGTAGACCCAATTTAAGAGGTGATATTCAGTTAAAAGATGTTCAGTTTGCATATAAAGAGCAAAATCATCAAACGCTAAAAGATATTAATCTTACAATTAAAGAGGGTGAGAAAGTAGCTATCTTAGGAAAAATAGGTTCAGGAAAATCAACTCTATTAAAACTTATTATGAATTTATATGAGCCAACTAAAGGTTCAGTTTTAATTGATGGCTTAGATACAAGACAAATTGACCCTACAGATTTAAGACATGCAATTGGTTGTGTACCGCAAGAGCCATTTTTATTTATGGGAACAATAAAAGATAATCTTACTATTGGTGAACAATATGTATCAGATGAAGAACTTTTAAGAGTTTCTAAAATTGCAGGACTTGATGAGTTTTTAGGTAAACATGAAGCAGGTTATGATTTACTTGTTGGGGAAAGAGGAGAAGGTTTAAGTGGAGGTGAAAGACAATCTGTTACTCTTGCGAGAGCATTAATCTCTGATCCTAGTATTGTTATGTTAGATGAACCTACAAACTCAATGGATAGACAAACTGAAAAAGCATTTATTAGAAAATTAAAAGGTATTATTGAAGATAAAACTTTAGTTGTAGTTACTCATAAAACATCTTTATTAGAGTTAGTAGATAGAGTTATTATTGTAGAAAATGGACAAGTTGTAGTAGATGGTCCTAAAAATGAAGTATTTACTACAAAAAGTAGGTAGATTATGGAAAAAGATGAATTAGTTAAAAACTCCCAAGAGAATGAAAATTTAGAGCATTTAACTATACTTGGTAATGATAAACCAGAACCTACAATCCCTTTAGATGAGCCAAAAGAGAAAAATATTTATCAAGAAAAAGCTAAACCAAAAAAGAAAAGAAAAGGTTTGTTTTCTGGAATAAAAAAACTTTATGGTTTAGATGATGAAGAGGAGGATTTAGAATTTGTATATTCTACTTACTCTTTAGCAAACGAAAAACCTTCTTTAAGAGCAAATATAATTGCTTTTACAATAATAGGTATATTTTCTATTTTCTTACTTTGGGCATCACTAGCAGAAATAGATGAACTTGCAAGGGGAAATGGAAAAGTTATTCCTACTGATAAGATTCAAACTGTACAATCTCTAGATGGAGGTATTATCTCTGAAATTCTTGTAAAAGAAGGAGAGTCTGTAAAAAGAGGTGACCCTTTAATGAGAATTGATACTACTAGATTTCAAGCCTCATTTGAAGAGAGTAAGCAAGAGTATCTTTCTTTACTTGCATTAAAAGCAAGATTAGAGATTGAGTCTACTTTGGATATTGATAAAAACATTCCTAAATTAGATTTTGATGAAAAAGTATTAAAAGACTCTTCACGATATGACAAAACAGAGAAATTACTACTTGAAAATAGAGTAAATGAATTAAAATCCTCATTAAGAGTACTTGAAACACAAGTAAAACAAAAAAAACAAGAACAATTGGAAATAGAAAGTACAATTAGAAAATTAACAAAAAGTTTAGAGTTTATTGAACAACAAAGAAAAACAATTAAAAAACTTGTTGCGAGAGGTGTTAAATCAAAGTTTGATTTATTAGATATTGAAAAAGAGTTTAACCAAACAAAAGGTGATTTAGAAACAGCTAGATTATCAATATCAAGATCAAACTATGCTATTTCTGAAGCAAAAAATAGAATATCAGAAAAAATAAATACTTTTAAAGCAGAAGCTTCAAAAGGACTTCAAGAAGCTATAAGTAAAATCAATAGATTTGAAGCTAAACTTATAGGAGATAAAGATAAGGTTGAAAAAACAATTATTTCTTCTCCTGTTGATGGGATTATTAAACAATTAAATTTAAACACTATTGGTGGAGTAGTTCAATCAGGTATGGATTTAGTTGAAATTGTACCTTTAAGTGATGCTTTAGTTGTTGAAGCAAAGATAGATCCAAAAGATATTGCTTTTATTAATCCTAGTCAAAAAGCTATTATTAAAATAACAGCTTATGACTTCTCTATTTATGGTGGATTAGATGGAAAGATAATAGAAATCTCTGCTGATACAATACAAGATAAAGAATCAAAAGATGATAAAAGTTACTATAGAGTATTAGTAAAAACTGATAAAAATTACCTAGAAAGAAAAGGTAAAAAACTTCCAATTATCCCTGGTATGATAGCTTCTGTAGATATTGTAACTGGTAAAAAAACTATTCTTGATTTTATTTTAAAACCTATTTTAAAAGTAAAACAAGACTCCTTACATGAGAGATAATATATCTCTCTTTATTATAATTTCATAATTTTTTCAAAAATAACTATTAAAAAAACTTTTTAGAGACTTTTTTATTATAGTATATTACTATTAGTATGGAAAAGGGTCTGAAATGAACTATGATTTATATTTAGAAGATATTTTAATTTCTGATGAATCTTTAGATGGTTTAGATTCCAAATGGATTCAGGAAAATTCACAAGTAGTTGATAGTAATACATACAATGTATTTCAGGGTACTGGAGAAAACTCTTTAGTAAAAATATTTATTAATGAAGAAATAGTAGTAGATTTATAAAAGTTAAAAGTAGAGGATTAAAGAATGAAACTTACAATAAAAACTGGAACACAATTAAAAGAAATTGATTTAAATAAAAATTTATCATTTAATGTAAATAAAGGAGAACAATACGTATTCTCAAATGGATTTACAAACTATGTATTAAATTTTAAAGATGATCAAGAATCAATTCTTTTAATATTTAATGTTGAGGGAAAAACTTTTCAAGTTGAGTTAAATGGAATAGTTCCATTATTACAAGATAATACAAACACAGAAAATCCAACAGCAATTATTATTAATAAAAATGTTAATAATAAGGATATTGAAGATACCTTAGATAGTACAGCATTTAATGGAAGTGAAATTTTAGATAGATTAGAACAATTAGCTTCTTTAGGTGTAGATGCTGAACCTTCAAATAACTTAGCTTTAATTTCAGACTTCCAAACATTAATCGAATCTCTTGATGCTGCCGCTGCTGGAGCAGATGCAGGTGAAACTACATCTGATGGTTCTACTTTTAATTCAATCTTAAATCCAACAAATGATTCTTTACCAGGTATTGCTGAGACAGATAGATGGGAAAATTTATCTGAATCAATCTCTTCTACTCCAGTTGACACTGCTAATGACCCACTTTTACCAGATGTATCTATTTCTGATGCAACAGTTAATGAAAATGAAGGTTCTATTACTTTTGTAATTACTTTAAGTGAAGCTTCTAATAGCCCAGTAAGAGTTACTTTAGAAACACAAGAAGGTACAGCAAAGGAAGTAAGCGATTTCATTGCTACTTCTGGTGATATTGTATTTTTACCAGGAGAAACTACATTAACTTTTTCTATACCAGTTGTAAATGATAATATTTACGAAGTATCTGAAAACTTATTTTTAAATATTACAAATGCAACAAATGCGAATATTATAGATTCTCAAGGGGAAGGTACTATTTTGGATAGTGATATCCCTACAGTAAGTATTACGGGAAGTGAAGTAATTGAAGGTGAATATGCTATATTTGATATTAGTTTAACTTCTGCAAGTTTAGAAGATATTATATTAAATATTGAAACACAAGAGGGTACAGCAACTGAAGCAGACTATATACCTACTACAGAAGTACTTATCAATGGTCAATGGGTTCCATCATCAAATGTAACTATTCCAGCAGGTGAAGATAATATTCAGGTTAGAGTAAAAACTAATGATGATGTATATAAAGAACCAACAGAAACATTCTCTTTAAAAGGAACAGTTATTTCTGGTGCAACTACAAATACAACAGCTTCTGGATTGTCTTATATTGCTGATGAATTAAATGAAAAAGATAATGTAAATGTTAAATTAGAAGCGGTAGATACAGAAGTAATTGAAGGTGAAACAGCAACATATAAAGTAACATTAACAGACGATGCTGGACAACAAGTAGTAACAGCAGAAGATTTAACAGTAGACTTTACATATACATATAAAACTGCAGATGGTGATGATATCACAGAAACTGTAAGTGTAACAATTCCAAAAGGTTCAAGTGAAGCACCAGTAGAAGTTGTAACAGTAGATGATAACTTAGCAGAAGGAAGTGAAACATTTGATATCTCACTAAAATCAGTAACGGCAGGTGAAGATCAATTTGAAAAAGTAACTATAAATCAAGATGCAGTTGAAACAACAATTACAGATGAGAGTGTACCAACTAACCCAGATGATCAAACAGCATTAGTAAGTATAGAAGGACCATCAAATGTAACTGAGGGTGATGTAACAACTCCATATACAGTAAGTATTACACAAGCTCCAGAGACTGATTTAGAAGTATTCTTTACATACACAGGTGTAGCAGAAGATGGAACAGACTTCACAGGAGTATCAAGTGTAATTATTAAAGCAGGTGATACATCAGCAACATTTACAATTGCAACACTGGATGATAACTTAGCAGAAGGAAGTGAGAACTTTACAGTATCAATTGACTCTACAAAACTAGGAGCAGTTGGTGGATTAGAAGATGTAAGAGTAGACACTACAAAAGATGCAGTTGAAACAACAATTACAGA